>JARFQC010000169.1 GCA_029287965.1 Arenicellales bacterium | reverse complement strand
CTGGCGATGTAGCCGGACTTCTTCAATTCACTGTAGAGCCGGCTGACTGTTTCGGTCTTAACACCCAGTATTGAAGCCATGTCCTGTCTGGTAGGCACATGCCGGACAATGTCGGATTCGGCATCTTTCAGCATCAGCATGAGGTTGGCGATTCGTGATCGTGCCGAACCGGAAGACAGGTCGACCAGCCAGTTTGATGCCTCATCAACAGTATGCTGCCAGCGTGCATAGATTTCGTCCCGCAATGTTGGCAGCCGGCTGCATATCGACCTCAGGTCAGTCACAGGAATGCGGCAGGCCACGGTAGGCATCATTGCCACAGCATCGTACTTGTGCGGCTGACCGAGCAGTGAGCGCAGGCCGACCAGGTCTCCGGGACGGACCAGCCTGATGATGCGATGGTCTCCATCTACTCGCAGTTGAGTCAGCTTGATAAGGCCGCTTCTAAGGGCATACATGTACGATGCCGCTTCGTCCGAGCGAAATAAATGCTCGCCTTTCGCCGTACGTATTATCTCGATACGCGGTTGCATGTCGTCGGTATCGCCTTGCAATACCATGGGGTGCTTGAAAAAATTCTCAAGCGAGCAGGCCTGGTTTATTGATTGAGTATTCATAATTGTCCGATCCGCTGGTTTCTGCGTGTTTTTATAGGTATCCGGAAATGCTAAGCAAAATCGATGCACAACATGTAAATAAGTAAATGATTATATATGACTGATGTGAATATTCAGTGACTAGATCACATGAACCTGTTTTTTTATAGTTCCCAGGGACACATGCTTATTTGCCATTAAGTTATTGTTTTAATTATAAGTTCTGATTCTTGGTCTGCGTTGCTGATTGTGATCAGGCTACGCTTCCATATATTTCACAAGTCATATATGTCGTGATATCTATCAAGGCGTGCTCCGGGGTTGGGCCCGGGTCTTGGACGCTGGTCTGTCAGCGCTGATGGCGGGAGTCGGACAGCAGATTGGGCGCGCTAGAGTGCCTTGTGTTTACTCTGAGGGTAGTCGACAATTGCCTGGGTTCATTTTTAGATAAATGCTTATCTTGTAACGTCGTCTGCAGCTGTATACGATCATAAAATGTTAAAATGAACGTCATTGATTTGGGGTTGCGGCAACTTTACAAAAGCTGTGAACAATCGGCTACAAAAAGTATAACGATAATATTGGTATGACCTACTGTCTCGGTATATCCCTCAACAATGGCCTGGTTCTGGCATCCGACTCGCGCACTAACGCTGGGACCGACCAGGTCAGCCAGTACGGCAAAATGCATACCATGGGAATCGAGGGCGATCGGCAATTCGTATTACTGAGTGCCGGTAATCTTGCTACAACCCAGTCGGTACTGACCCATATCCGTCATGAGCTCAATGACAATCCGGAATGCTTTTTGTGCAAGGCGCGTTATCTCGATGAAGTAGCTGACTACATCGGTGAAATAAGTCGTGAAAAACAAAACCGATTTCGCGAGGAAAGTGATCAGGCAACTGGCTTCAGCCCTTCCGTCAGTTTCATTCTTGGCGGTCAAATCAACGGCGACAAACCAGGTCTGCACATGATCTATCCAGAAGGCAATCACATAACAACGTCACTGGCTACGCCTTACCTGCAAATCGGTGAAACCAAGTACGGGAAGCCTATTCTGGATCGCATCATAGCACCTGAATCAAGTCTCGAAGATGCAGCACGATGTGCATTGGTCTCGATGGACTCGACCATGCAGAGCAACGTGACCGTCGGACCGCCGGTTGAACTGCTGATTTACGAAAAGGATAGCCTTAATGTGGGGCGCTACATGCGGCTGGATGAACATCATCCATACCTGATGCAGCTGCGCCAGAGTTGGGCCGACAATATACGCCTGGCTTTCGATGCACTGCCGCCGTTCGAAAGCGAGTCTACTGACCTACCACCGAGTTAATAAACCGCAGCTTGGCATTGATCGCACCGGTTAGCGTAAACGGATAGGCATCAGCCAGGCCCATGCTGCGATTCATCTCGTTCAGGATCACTGACAGCTCAAGCCATTCACGCAGCCACTGATCGGCATCGTCGTGATCACGTTTAAGCGTCATTACTCCCCAGGAAGCTGCTGTTTCGAGCGTATCGTTGATATGCAAATAATGGGCCCAGCATTCCGCCCAGTCTTCCAGCGGGTGTGACTGGGCATAATTGCTTATATAGCCGTCGTCAGGACGATGTGAGGGTGGGTTGGCATAGTAGTCCTGAAGCGCCTGTTCGTAATCGATATCCGGATCGCCGAACAGAGCCCTGAAGACGCCTTCCAGGTCAGTGCCACGTATCAGGCGGTCATAGTAGTAATGACCACTTTCATGTCGACAGTGACCAAGCGGGGTGCGATATGCCTCGTTCATCATCAGACGGTTGGCCTCGCGCAGCACATCGTCGGCTTCAGTAACGTTAATGGTAATTACGCCACTGGCGTGTCCTGTGCGAACAAATGTTTCAGCCACCAAAGGGTTGCTGCCCTGGTCTTCGAGAAACTGAAAAGATAGCGCGGGTTGTCCGTGCGCTGCATCCTCTGCGATGGACAGGTTGAACTGCATCAGGTTGTAAAGTAGGCGCCGTTTGGCAATTTCCAGTATTCGCCAGCGTCTGATGTTTTGCTCGTGTGACAGGTCGGGTGTAATGTGCGTTATGCGGCACGAGGTGCACAGAGTCTTTTTCTCTTGCTGAGGGACCAGCCAGTTGCAGACATTGTAGTCGGTGCCATTCTGGCATTGGCGCTGCTTTGCTGGATCCAGGTTGACGATGTCGCCTAACTCGGGATCGAATCCCACGCTGTTACCGCAGGCCAGGCAACGGCTGTTATCAAAATAAAGATTCTGCCCGCATTGGCAGGTAAAACGCTTCACATTGATGCCTTATCAGGCAAACCAGGTCTTGCGAATCTGGTTGTGAATCTCGGATATACCGACTTGTAAATGGTCGACTTCCTTATGCAGGTCGTGCGCATCGAGTTTGTCGGGCGCGATTCTCTGCACGCTGCGATGCACACTGCGGATTGGTTTAAGGGTATCCTTGTATAGCGGTAGTTTACCAACACTTTCTTCAACCTCGTTGATGCAGAAAGCGACTGAACGCGGCAGCAGGGCATTCTGCAGCAGGAATCGCACTACGTCTTCATATTTAACTCCATGCTGCACATCCTTGCGGTACATCTGGTAAGCACCGAGTGCACGCAGCATGCTGGTCCAGACGTGTACGTCGAGGGTGACTGCTTCATCCGGATTCTTCAGGCTCATGGCACCGATATCTACAACGCGAGTGGTCATATCTGCCCGCTCCAGATTACGCCCTATGCGAATGAAATCATAGGCATGGTCGTGGCTCATGGTTCCTGCGAGCAGGCCGGTAAGCTGCTGACTGCGATGAATAATTTCGGTCAGGTAATTGAAACGACCACGGCGCGGTAATGCCTCCATGACATGGTTTTTCGAGTAGTGATACAGCTCATTAACGACTTCCCAGGCTGAACCCGGCAGCGTCTCACGGCAAGTACGACAATTTTCCCGGGCATTGCTGATGGAGTTGACCAGCGCTCCCGGATTGAAGCTGTCAGCAAGAAGGAACTTGACGGTATTGCGCTCATCATGACGCTGGTAGTGGTCTGAAAAGCTATATTTACCTCCGGTGATGGTAGGCAGCAGGTCCCAGCTCACGCCTGTGTTACGTGGTAGATCCATCGTAAGAAAATGATAGGTATTGACCAGGCGGGCAGTGTTCTCTGCACGCTCGATGTAGCGCGACATCCAGTAAACCCTCCTTGCAACGCGTGACAACATCAGTTCTTGTCCTGGTCAATAATCCAGGTGTCTTTACTGCCACCGCCCTGTGACGAGTTGACAACCAGTGAGCCCTTCTTCATGGCGACCCGTGTCAATCCTCCTGCCGTGACCCGGATATCCTTCCCTTGCAGAATGAAGGGCCGTAGGTCCAGGTGTCGGGGTTCGACGGTGCCATCACACAGGGTAGGAGCGGTGGATAGTTGCAGAGCAGGCTGGCCGATATAGTTACGCGGTTGTTTGCAGATCAGCTGTCTGAATTCTTCGCGCTCCTTTTTCGTCGATTGTGGTCCGACCAGCATGCCGTAGCCACCCGATTCGTTGGCCGGTTTGACGACCATCGTTTCGAGATTGGCCAGGACGTGTTCGCGTTGTTTCTTGTCGTTGCAGCGATAGGTTGGCACGTTCGGCAGCATGGCATCCTCGTCCAGGTAGTAGCGTATGATGTCCGGGACATAGGAATACACGACTTTATCGTCTGCCACACCGCAGCCAGGTGCATTGGCCAATGCCACATTGCCCTTGCGCCACGCACGCATAAGTCCGGATACTCCCAGGGCCGAATCCGGATTAAAAATTTCAGGATCAAGAAACAGGTCGTCCACTCGCCGGTAAATTACGTCAATGCGTTCCAGCCCGTGTATTGTTTTCATAAAAACGCAATCATCCTTGTCTACTACCAGGTCGACGCCTTCGACCAGCTCTGCGCCCATGCTTCGGGCCAGAAAGGCATGTTCGAAATAGGCCGAGTTATAGATGCCCGGTGTCAGCACGGCGACTTCGGGCTTGGCGCGTTGTCGAGGTGAGATGGATTGCAGCATCTCCAGCAGGTTGTCAGGATAATCGTCGACTGGAAGGATCGTGTTGTTCTCGAACATTTCCGGCAGGACACGCTTCGTCACTTCGCGATTTTCGAGCATGTATGACACACCGGATGGCACGCGCAGATTGTCTTCCAGAACATACATCGTGCCATCTGCGTCACGCACCAGGTCACTGCCGCAGATGTGTGCCCAGACCCGATGCGCAGGCTTGATGCCGATGCATTCCTCACGGTAGCCCCTGGATTCCTTGATCAGTGATTCCGGTACGATACCGTCACGGATGATCTTGCGATCGTGATAGAGGTCGTCGATGAACAGGTTGAGTGCTTGCAGGCGCTGTTTCAGGCCGGCTTCGATGACTTGCCATTCGCGTAGCGGGATCACGCGCGGGACGATATCGAACGGCCATGCCCGGTCTATGTTCTCGCCATCGCTGTAGACTGTGAACGTAACACCCTTGTCGATGATTGCCAGTTCTGCATCCAGTTTGCGCGATTGCAGGTCTTCGTGACTCAGGCGGCGTAGCCACGCAGCCAGGTTTTTCGCTGCCTGGCGCGCGTAGCCGGGCGTGCTGATGATCTCGTCATAGCACTCTCCCGGGTCATAGCTTTTCCAGTCAATTGTCATTGCACTGCATTGGTGCGTTATGTCCTATTTTCGCGGCTTTTCAATCGATAGGGTAAAGAATGCACTATTTATGCCATCACGTTTTATTAGCCATACAGCAATTACTTATGCAGCAGGCCCGATTGATCAAGGTCAAGGTGGACGGGGTTATACAGGTCTATCCTCCAGAAGAAATATGACAAGAGTGTTACAGAATGAAATCGGAACTTAGCACGCAATCATCGTCGCGGCGCAATTTTCTAAAGGGCAATTTCACCAAACTGGTGCATCGGGTGCGCCCACCCTGGTCCATCACAGAGCAGTTGTTCCTCGAGTGCTGCACCCGCTGCAACGACTGTATAAACGCCTGCCCGGAACACCTTCTTAAACAGGCTGAGGACCACTATCCACAAGCGAGCTTCGTTAAGGCAGGCTGCACGTATTGCGCCGAGTGCCTGGAGGCCTGTAAGACCGGCGCATTGCAGGGCCTGCGCACCGATATCGACCAGGCATGGCAGCATGTCATGCGCGTCAACGATAACTGCCTGTCGGTAAAAGGCGTGGTATGCAGGGCCTGCGGTGACCACTGCGATGCCCGCGCCATTGGATTCACTTTGCTGACCGGTGGCAGATCCCTGCCTGAAATCAATCCGGCAGCCTGCAATGGCTGCGGACAATGCATCCCGTCCTGCCCGGCGGATGCCATAACAATACATGACAACCTGGAGGTGGCTTAACAATGTCAGGATTCAATATTTGTGGAATGGTTGTGCGATCGCGCGACAGTCGTACGGCTGATATAAGCGCCGCCCTGCAAGCCATCCCCGGTGTCGAAGTCCATGCGGCCGAGTCGGGGCGTATGGTGGTCACGGTCGAGGACGAAGATCCCCGCCACGTGTCCGACACCGTTCACAACATCCAGTTTCTCGACGGCGTCGTCTCGGCGTCACTCGTTTACCAGTATTCAGATCAACACGATACCCAACAGGAGTCAGCATCATGAAACTGACACGCCGTGATTTCATCAAGACCAATGCTATTGCATCCACCGCCGCTGTTGCCGGCATTACCGTCCCGGGTATCGATACCGCACAGGCCAAGGCCAAGGCCACGGATGACATCCGCTGGGACAAGGCTGCCTGCCGCTATTGCGGTGTCGGCTGTTCCGTACTGATCGGTACCAAGGATGGCCGTGTCGTGGCAACCCAGGGCGACCCGGATGCCCCCGTCAACCGTGGACTGAACTGCATCAAGGGTTATTTTCTGTCCAAGATTCCTTACGGCAAGGATCGCCTGACCCAGCCGCTGCTGCGCAAGAAGAACGGAAAATTCGACAAGGACGGTGAGTTCGAAGCGGTTTCCTGGGAAGAGGCCTTTACGGTCATGTCCGACAAGTGGAAGGCTGCCATGAAACGCAGCATGGAAGAGAATGCCGGCAAACCGGCCGACCAGATCACATCGCGGGTTGGCATGTTCGGTTCCGGGCAGTGGACCGTGTGGGAAGGCTACGCCGCGTCCAAGCTGTACAAGGCCGGTTTTCGTTCCAACAACATCGACCCCAATGCACGCCACTGCATGGCATCGGCGGTAGGCGCCTTTATCCGTGCCTTCGGTTCAGACGAACCTATGGGCTGCTACGACGACCTCGAGCATGCCGATGCATTCGTGCTGTGGGGATCCAACATGGCAGAGATGCATCCGATCCTGTGGTCACGCCTGACCGACACGCGTTTGACCAAGCCCGGTTGCGAGGTACACGTGTTGTCTACCTTTGAACATCGCAGCTTCGAACTGTCCGACAACAGCATGATCTTCGAACCGCAGAGTGACCTGGCGATCCTCAACTACATCGCCAACTACATCATCGAGAACAAGGCCTATAACCAGGACTTCATCGACAAGCACGTCAATTTCACCAAGACCCCGACCGACATCGGTTACGGTCTGCGCCCCGATCACCCGCTGGAAAAGGCCGCCAAGAACCCGGGCAAGGGCAAGCTTTCTAAAATCACCTGGGAGGAATACGTCGAATCGGTTAAACCCTACACACTGGAAAAGACCGTCGAACTGTCCGGTGTTCCGGCCGAGAAACTCATCCGTCTGGCCAGGTTATATGCCGATCCAGACAGGAAGGTCACGTCCTACTGGACCATGGGCTTCAACCAGCACACTCGTGGTGTGTGGGTTAACGGCCTGCTCTATAACGTACACCTGCTGATGGGCAAGATCTCCGAGCCGGGCAACAGCCCGTTCTCTCTGACCGGGCAGCCATCTGCCTGCGGCACGGCACGCGAGGTCGGTACTTTCTCTCATCGCCTGCCGGCCGACTACGTGGTCAAGAAGAAAGCACACCGCGACATGGCCGAGAAGATCTGGAAACTGCCCGAGGGCACCGTGCCCGGCAAGGTTGGCTACCATGCCGTGCTGCAGAGCCGCATGCTCAAGGACGGCAAGCTGAACTGCTACTGGGTGCAGTGCAACAACAACATGCAGGCTGCGCCGAACATGAACGAGGAAACCTATCCCGGCTGGCGCAACCCGGATGCCTTCGTGGTCGTGTCCGATCCGTACCCGACTGTCTCTGCACAGGCCGCAGACCTGATCCTGCCGACTGCGATGTGGATCGAGAAAGAGGGCGCTTACGGTAACGCCGAGCGGCGTACCCAGTTCTGGCGCCAGCAGGTCAAGGCACCCGGTGAGTCCAAGTCCGATGTCTGGCAAATGGTCGAGTTCTCCAAGTACTTCAAGGTCGAGGACGCCTGGCCGGAAGAACTGCTGGCCAAGATGCCCGAGTATCGCGGCAAGACCCTCTACGACGTGCTGTATGCCAACGGCCAGGTCGACCAGTTCCCGAAGCAGGACGTTACCGACAACCGCGGCAACGTTTATGAAAACGACGAAATGCAGGACTTTGGTTACTACCTGCAGAAAGGTCTGTTCGAGGAATATCGCCGCTTCCAGTTCGAAGGTCCGAAGGTCGGACATGAGCTGGCCGACTACGATACCTATCACAACGTGCGCGGCCTGCGCTGGCCGGTTATCGACGGCAAGGAAACCCTGTGGCGTTATCGCGAGGGCTACGATCCTTACGTCAAGGCAGGCGAGGAAGTGAAGTTCTATGGCAAGCCGGACGGCCGCGCCAATATCATCACCGCGCCATACGAGCCACCTGCCGAAAGCCCGGATGCCGAGTACGACCTGTGGCTTTGCACCGGCCGCGTGCTGGAGCACTGGCATTCCGGTTCCATGACGCGGCGTGTCCCCGAACTTTACCGTGCCTTCCCGGATGCCGTGATCTTCATGCATCCGGACGATGCACAGAAGCGCGGCCTGAAGCGTGGCATGCTGGCCAAGGCAGTCACCCGCCGCGGTGAGATGACGGCACGCGTGGAAACGCGAGGCCGTAACAAGACGCCGGAAGGTCTGATCTTCATCCCATGGTTCGATGCCGGTCGCCTGGTCAACAAGCTGACGCTCGACGCGACCGATCCATTGTCCAAGGAAACGGACTTCAAGAAGTGCGCGGTCAAAATCGTACGTGCCTGATCTGACTG
>JARFQC010000148.1 GCA_029287965.1 Arenicellales bacterium | reverse complement strand
CCAGCGCCGAACTTCGGCTGGACATTCTATGCCCCGCTGTCCACGACTTACGGCCCGCCGAGCACCGATTTCTTCATTTTCTCTGTTCACATGATGGGTATCTCTTCCATTATGGGTGCGATCAACATTATCGCCACGATCATGAACATGCGCGCCCCGGGCATGACCTACATGAAAATGCCGATCTTTGTCTGGACCTGGTTCATCACGGCGTACCTGCTGATCGCGGTCATGCCGGTACTGGCCGGTGCGGTAACCATGATGCTGACCGACCGTCATTTCGGAACCAGTTTCTTCGATGCGGCCGGTGGCGGCGATCCGGTGCTGTTCCAGCACGTGTTCTGGTTCTTCGGGCATCCCGAGGTCTACATCATGATTCTGCCGTCCTTCGGCATCATCTCCCAGATTGTGCCCGCCTTCTCGCGTAAGAAGATTTTCGGCTACAGCTCAATGGTATACGCCACGTCTTCTATCGCATTCCTGTCATTCATCGTCTGGGCGCACCACATGTTCACCACCGGTATGCCGGTTCAGGCTGAACTGTTCTTCATGTACGCGACCATGCTCATTGCGGTACCGACGGGTGTGAAGGTGTTCAACTGGGTCAGTACGATGTGGCGCGGGTCCATGACCTTCGAGACACCGATGCTGTTCGCCATCGCGTTCATCTTCCTGTTCACCATCGGCGGCTTCACCGGCCTGATGCTGAGTATCGTCCCGGCTGACTTCCAGTACCACGATACCTACTTCGTTGTGGCACATTTCCACTACGTCCTGGTTACCGGTGCACTGTTCGGTATCTTCGCGGCGATTTACTTCTGGCTGCCTAAATGGACCGGCAACATGTACGACGAATTCCTTGGCAAGCTGCATTTCTGGGTTTCCGTGGTCTCCGTAAACGTACTGTTCTTCCCGATGCATTTCGTCGGACTGGCCGGCATGCCGCGTCGTATCCCTGACTACAATATGCAGTTCGCAGAATTCAACGCCATCGCGTCGGTCGGTGCTTTCGTGTTCGGTTTCGCTCAGCTGATCCTGTTGTGGAACATCATCAAGACCATTCGCGGACGCAAAACAGTCAAAGCTACGGACCAGGTATGGGATGGCGCAGAGGGACTGGAGTGGACTCTGCCATCACCGGCACCTTTCCACAGCTTTACAACTCCACCGACTGTAAAGTAATCAGCTGATCGCAATGACCGACGAAGCAAACCAGAATCAGTCCAACGCGCGGGTAGTCCGGAAACTGCTGCTCGTGGTGGTCGGGATGTTCGGTTTCGGCTTCGCGCTGGTCCCGCTGTACGACGTATTCTGCGATCTGACCGGCCTGAACGGGAAAACTGCGACTGAGGCCGTGACCGGCGATCAATTCGAAGTTGATACGAGCAGGATGGTCAAGGTTGAGTTTCTGGCTAATCTGAATGCAGGCATGCCCTGGGAGTTCAAGCCTGTTACGCACGAGATGGAGGTCAATCCGGGCAAACCCATGCAGGTTACCTATATCGCCAGGAATCTGACCGGGCAGGATATTATCGGTCAGGCTGTACCGAGCGTATCACCGGGCCAGGCTGCCAGGTATTTCCAGAAGACCGAGTGTTTCTGTTTTACCGAGCAGGTTCTCAAGGCCGGCGAAGAGAAGCTGATGCCGGTAACCTTTATCGTAGACCCTGATCTGCCTGAGGATGTCAGGGAAATTTCATTGTCGTACACCTTTTTCACAAAACCAGGATCAGAGGGCGCAAGCAAAGTATCCGCCGGCAAACCTTTGGCACACAAACCAAACCAGGAAATCTAACGATGTCTACCACTAACCACGGTGAATATTTCATACCGGAACCGAGCAAATGGCCACTCGTTGGCACTATTGCGCTCACCACTACTGTAATCGGCGCTGTTACATCCATACACGGCGGCTCGGTCAACTGGGCCCTGATTGTCGGATTTCTGCTGATCGCCTATTTGTTCTACGGCTGGTTCGGTGCCGTCATCGATGAATCCATGGCGAATAATTACAATGAGCAGGTGGATCGTTCATTCCGCATCGGGATGCTGTGGTTCATTTTCTCCGAGGTCATGTTCTTTGCCGCATTCTTCGGCGCATTGTTCTATGCGCGCGTGATTGCAGTGCCATGGCTGGGTGGTGCTGGCAACAACGCCATGACCCACGAACTGCTGTGGCCTGCGTTTGAAGCCGTCTGGCCTGTCCTGACCAACCCGGATAACGAGAAGTTCACCGCTCCGGCCCAGGCCATGGGTGCATGGGGTCTGCCGGCAATCAACACTGCGATACTGCTTCTTTCCAGTGTCACGGTAACCATTGCCCACCACGCGTTGCGCGCCAATCATCGCAAGCCGCTGACTATCTGGCTGGCCGCGACAGTTGTCCTGGGTATTATCTTTCTGGGATTGCAGGTAGAAGAATATATCGTGGCCTATCAGCAGATGGGTTTGACGCTGAATTCAGGCATCTATGGCAGTACCTTCTTCATGCTGACTGGCTTCCACGGTTTCCATGTCACCATGGGCACAATCATGCTGTTCATCATGCTTGTCCGCGTGATCAAGGCTCACTGTTCAGCGGATAAGCACTACCCCTATGAAGCTGTAGCCTGGTACTGCCACTTTGTTGACGTGGTTTGGCTGGGCCTGTTTATCTTCGTTTACTGGCTATAAGACAATCAGGTCAGGGGCCGGCCGGCGCTGTACGCGCCTGGCAGCGGCCCCGGTATAGACTACAGGCCATGGGGTGTAATCCACCCCATGGCCTGTCCTATTAGTAGCAGGATAAAAACAGATACCGACAAGCCGATACGCCATGTGAGAGCACGTAGCATCTTGCCGGAATTGTCGCCCTTTATCATGGCGACCAGTGCAGCGCCCAGGCTGAACAATATGATCAGCAGCAGGGCAATAATTATTGATTTGAATATCACGGAATTTCCTCAGTAGAACTCGCTCCCGACCAATATGAACAGAATACGAAGCATCCGCCTGTTTCGGCTAAATGTCGGTCGGTATGTTTTCAGCCCTGGCCTGGTGGCCAGCCTGGTGACATTCCCGTTGCTGTACCTGCTTTTTTCGCTGGGTCAGTGGCAAATGTCACGCGCCGAGTATAAAGAGAATCTGCAGCAGAAAATAGCTGAGCGTATGGATACCCCTGCGGTGGATTTCCTGGAACTCCCGGTCAGCAATGATGATCGGTTGTACAGAAAGGTTCGCCTGCGTGGTGAGTTTGATAGCGACCGCAGTTTTCTGCTCGACAACCAGGTACTCAATGGCAAGGTCGGGTATGACGTGTACACCCCCTTTCACGCTGCTCACGGCCAGGTGATATTGGTCAACCGGGGGTTTATCCCGTTGGGCACTTCCCGTCAGAAGCTGCCGCAGCTCGAGACAATCGAAGGGGAGAGACAAATCACCGGTCTGATTGATAAAATTCCGTCCAGGGCACTGGTGCTAGGTGAGAACGTCAACCAGTCCAGCAGTTGGCCTGTAGTGCTCCAGTACATCGACGAGGCCGAATTAGGATCCATGCTTGATGTCTCCCTGCTCGGGATGATTATGCGCATGGACGCCGGTCAGCAGGGCGCGTATGAGTATCACCTGCCGGTACTCAACCTGCACAGCGAAAAAAACAGGGGTTACTCCTTTCAGTGGTTTGCGATGATGCTGGCATTGGCCATCATCTACATTCTGGTTAATACAAAAAAGCGGTCGAATTCAGATGAATGAAGTCAATACAGATGCTGCCAGTCCGGCAGAAGTAAAAAAGAATCCCTACACCATCTGGTTCGTGGTGCTGTCGTTTGTAGCACCCGTCGTGCTTGCCTATGTCATGTTTTTCTTTATTGACGTCAAGTCATTCAATAACCATGGCGAACTGCTGAATCCCATTCTGCATATAAAGGATTTCAAGCTCCGCAATGCCGACCAGGAACTGATACCTGAAAAGGAACTCACCTATAAATGGCGGCTGGTATCATTTGTCGGCAGCAGCTGTGACAAGGTATGTGCAGACCAGCTGCATGACACCAGGCAGGTGTACCGTTCACTGGGAAAGAACCGGCATCGGGTTATGCAGATGCTCGTCCACCTTGAGGAGGCAGATCCGGCATTCAGCAAGCTTATACAGGACGAGCATGCCGAGGTGATTCGAGTCCACGGAACCGCAGATGAGATTGCAGCGGTCATCGGCTCGGTTGCCGACTTCAACCAGAACCAGGTGTATGTGATGGACCCGATGGGAAACGTTATGATGCGTTTCACGGCTGACCAGCCAAACAAGGACTTTCTCTACGACCTGCGCAAGCTGCTGAAAGCCTCGCAGATCGGTTAGGAACAGACGATATGAGCACGCAATCAACAGTCGCTGAGCGAGCCAGCTGGCAGGACTATTTCGACCTGTGCAAGCCCAAGGTGGTAGCGCTGCTGCTGCTCACGGCCATTATCGGCTTCGTCCTTGCTTGTCCGCCTTACGAGATTGACATGCCGCTGCTGCTGGCGGCGATCACCGGAATCGGACTCGGCTCGGCGGCCGGTGCGGTGATCAACCAGGTGGTCGAGCGTGAAAGCGACGCAAAAATGGCCCGCACGGAAAACCGGCCGCTACCGCAGGGCAGGGTCAGCCAGCAGAATGCCTTTATCTTCGCCCTGCTGCTGGCAGCGGGATCTGTTTTCGTGCTGACGGTATGGGTGAATGTCCTGACCGCCGTCCTGACGTTCGCGAGCATGATCGGCTATGCCGTGATCTATACCATGTATCTCAAGAAGGCGACGCCGCAGAACATTGTCATAGGCGGCCTGGCCGGGGCGACACCCCCCTTGCTGGGCTGGACGGCGGTGACGAACAGTATCGACCCCGAGGGCCTGCTGCTGGTGCTGATTATCTATACCTGGACACCACCGCATTACTGGGCACTGGCGATCCACCGCCGGGATGATTACGCCAAGGTCAACCTGCCCATGCTGCCGGTCACGCACGGCATCGAATTCACCAAGTATTCCATCCTGGGATATACAATCCTGATGATCATGGTGACATTATTGCCGTATCTAGCCTTCATGCGCGGCTGGATATACCTGCTGGCAGCCGTGTTGCTGGGCGGTTATTTTTTATACAAGGTACTGCTGCTGATGTTCAGCTCGCGTGAGAACGCGGCCATCCGAACATTTGTCTACTCGATTAACTACCTGATGCTGCTGTTTATCGCCATGGTCGTTGATCACTATCTACTTACCCCCGTATAGGTTTTAGCGGATATGAATATCAAGAAAATTGCCATCCCGGCCGTGTTGTCTGTCGTTGCCCTGGGCCTGGGCTTCTGGGTCGCAGGAAAACTCTTTGACCCCGGTACCGGCTCGCGCGACCAGCAAGTAACACCCGAGGGGCTGCAAGGATACATGCTGTCCCCGGCACGCAAGATCGCAGTGCCGACCCTGGTCAAGGGCAACGGTTCTTCATTCACCGGCAACGACGTGAAAGGACACTGGACGGCGATGTTTTTCGGTTATACGAACTGCCCTGACATATGCCCGACGACAATGGCGGTACTGGTTCAGGCCAAGAAGCAGGCCGCAACCCAGGGTGTGGAGTTCCCCGAGGTCGTGTTTGTGTCGGTCGATCCTGAGCGGGACAAGGTCGAGATGCTGGGTGAGTACGTCGGCTATTTTGACAAGGATTTCACCGGGGTAACGGGTGACAGCAAGCTGATTGATGCCCTTGCGCGCCAGATGAGCGTCGTCTACATGCGCGTGCCGTCGGTAACCGATGATCCGGACAATTACCAGGTCGATCACAGCGCCGGTATTCTGCTGCTGAATCCCGAGGGCAAACTGACGGCATTTCTGACTGCACCGCATACACCTACAGGAATCGTCGACAGCATCCAAGCCATCATAAACCATACTCCGCCAGCGTGATCCAGAGAACTTCTGGGTAGTCGCGTAGCGAAATATTCGGAGCATTGCTGGTTCTTCTCACTGGGTAAGCTAGCCATTGAGTCTAGGGTTTCGCCTTTTACGGCGAGTTACTTTTCTTTACTCGTGTAAAGAAAAGTAACCAAAAGAAACCACGCCCCATGTGTTGGCCTGCGGCTTCACTGCGCGCTTCGGATTCCACCGGGCGCTGCGGAACTCGGACCTGCATGCAGGCCCTCAGACAGTCCTCTCGCTTTCTCCGGTGTACTCCTGCAGTGCTCGACAACACACAGGGTGTTTGAACAGCTTGATCTCTTTGCTGTCACGGCGGAAAACGGTGTCTAGACCCCGTCCAGGCTTGCCGAGAAGCACAGCGTGTGTCGGGGTGGTCGGGATGCGCTGTTAGAGCGTCAGCGAGTTTCGCATCCCGCCGGCATGCGCGAGCATCGCAGGGAACCCGCAGGGCATGCCGCCCGGGTGGTTTTTCTTTGGTTCGTTTCTTTTTCCATAAAAAGAAATGAACTCGCCGCAAAAGGCGAAAACAGCAATCTCAGCTGACACCATACAATAATAGAGTCAAACCAAAGGAGCCCCCTGAATAGGCCATTGAAAGAACTCTTGGTAGGGATAGAGCCTGGTAAACGTGTCCCTAGAACACTTCCTTTTCGCCCAGGTAACGCCATTGACCCGGCGGCAGGTCACCGAGTTTGACCTGGCCGATCCGGACCCGGGTCAGCCCGGTCACCTTGAGCCCCACTTGTTCGCACATGCGCCTGATCTGGCGCTTTTTGCCTTCTTTCAGGATTATCCGCAGACGGGAAGGGTTGAGCTGACGTACTTTAGCCGGCTTGAGGGGTTTTCCATCCAGTTCCATGCCGTGGCGCAGTCGTTCCAGGGTATCGGGTTTCATTTCGCCTTTGAACCAGACGAGATAGTCCTTCTCAATGTCACTGTTTTCGCCAACCAGCTGACGCGCGACGCGGCCGTCCTGGGTCAGGACCAGCAGCCCGCGGGAATCGATATCAAGGCGTCCTGCAGGAGCCAGCCCCTTGAATATTCGCGGATTGAATTCCGGTTCCCAGGCGGAGGCCCGAAACTGGTTTTCCGGTCGCACCAGGTCGATGGCCGGTTTGTAACCGGGTTCCGGCTGGCCTGACACGTAGCCGACGGGTTTGTTGATCAGGATCGTCGCCTGCTGGCGCTGGTTTTTCTTCGCCCGTGATTTCAGCTGGATGTCTGCATCCGGGCTGACCCGCGTACCCAGTACATCGATCACGTTGCCGTCTACCAGTACCTGGCCCTGTTCAATATAGCGGTCTGCCTCGCGACGCGAGCACATGCCCCTGTTTGCCATCAGCTTGGAGAGCCTGACCTGCTGGTTTGTACCGTTTTTGTTATCCACAGCCATGAAGATGTTTTAGAATATGCGGGTTTACTTACGGGCGCGCTGCCTTGCGATGCCTGTCTCAGGGGGAATTATGTCCGACAAACTCAATAAGTTCAGCTCACGCATCACCGAACCCAAATCCCAGGGCGCCTCGCAGGCCATGTTGTACGGCACCGGTATGACCGATGAGGACATGCAAAAGCCGGAAATCGGCATCGCCAGCGTCTGGTACGAGGGTAACACGTGCAATATGCATTTGCTCGACCTGGCGGCCAAGGTCCGTGAAGGTGTGCAGCTCGCCGACATGGTAGGCATGCGTTTCAATACCATCGGCGTCAGCGACGGCATGTCGATGGGCACCGACGGTATGAGCTACTCGCTGCAGTCGCGCGACATTATTGCTGACTCGGTCGAAACGGTCATGGGCGCCCAGTGGTATGACGGCCTGATCACCATTCCCGGCTGCGACAAGAATATGCCCGGCGTAATGATCGCCATGGGACGGCTGAATCGCCCGGCGATCATGGTCTACGGCGGCACCATCAAACCGGGCCACCTGCGCGGTGAGACACTGGACGTGGTCTCCGCGTTCCAGAGCTACGGTGAATTCCTCGCCGGCAAGATCGACGAAGAAACGCGCCAGGAAGTGGTGCGCAATTCCTGCCCGGGCCCCGGTGCCTGCGGCGGCATGTACACGGCCAACACCATGGCATCGGCCATCGAGGCGATGGGCATGTCGCTGCCGTACAGCGCCTCGATCCCGGCGGTTGATCCGGGCAAGCTGGAAGAATGCATTCAGGCCGGCGAATCCGTCCGCCTGCTGCTGGAAAAAAATATCCGTCCTCGCGACATCATGACCCGCGAGGCATTTGAAAACGCCATGGTTGTGATTATTGCGCTGGGCGGTTCGACCAATGCCGTACTGCACCTGCTCGCCATGGCACGGGCAGTCGATGTGGACCTGACCATCGATGA
>JARFQC010000142.1 GCA_029287965.1 Arenicellales bacterium | reverse complement strand
CGCTTCTGGGCGTGCATGGTTTCATCCAGTTCGTACACTAGTGGCATACCGGTCGGTATATTGACCTTGGCGATATCCTCGTCCGAGATATTCTCGATATATTTCATCAGCGCGCGCAGGCTGTTGCCGTGGGCGCAGATCATGATCTGCTTGTCGGCTTCGATATCCGGACGAATGTCGCTTTCCCAGACTTCCAGTACCCTGTCGAGGGTGTCGTGCAGCGACTCGGTGTCCGGCAGACGGTCGCCAATACTGGCATACCGTGCATCGTACTTCGGATGGCGCGGATCAGAATCGCTCAGTGCAGGCGGACGTATTTCATAGCCCCTGCGCCACTTCTGGACCTGCTCTTCGCCGTAGTTGGCCATGACTTCCTTCTTGTCCATGCCCTGCAGCGCACCATAGTGCCGTTCGTTCAGTGCCCAGGTCTTTCTTACCGGCACCCAGCTCAGGTCCATGCTGTTGAGGATAATCCAGGTCGTTCTGATAGAACGCACTAGCAGGGAGGTATAGGCCTTGTCGAAGACGAAGCCTGATTTTTTCAGCAGCGTTGCGGCCTCTTCGGCCTCCTGCACACCGCGCTCAGTTAGATCGACATCAGTCCAGCCGGTGAAGCGATTCTCCAGGTTCCACATGCTTTGTCCGTGTCGGACCAGTACCAGCCTTCTCATAATTCCTGCTCTCTGTTGTATGCCGGTTGATCCATCTGGCGGTAACGCCTGGACCCGCGGCAATCGGGATGAGAAACCTATAACAAATTGGCTTGCTAAACAAGGATATACCGCAGTCGGACCGCCCCTATTCGGCCAATTTCAGCCATGTCTGCAAAACACTGTCGGGGTTCAGGGACAGGCTGCTGATGCCCCGCTCCATCAGCCAGGCTGCCAGCTCCGGATAGTCTGATGGTGCCTGCCCGCAAATGCCGACATACTTGCCCTGTTCACGGCAGGCCTTGATAGACAGATCCATCATGCCTTTGATGGCGGGGTCACGCTCATCGAACAAGTGAGCAACCAGGCCGGAATCCCGATCCAGACCCAGCGTCAGCTGGGTCAGATCATTGGAGCCGATGGAAAACCCATCAAAATGTTCGAGGAAGGAATCGGCCAGTATCGCGTTGGAGGGCAGCTCGCACATCATGTAGATTTTCAGCCCGGCTTCGCCTCGCTTGAGCCCGTTGTCAGCCAGCAGCCCGATTATCCCGGCCGCCTCGTCCAGTGTGCGCACAAAAGGCACCATGATGGAAATATTGTCCAGTCCCATCTCTTCACGCACAGATTTCAATGCCTGGCACTCCAGGGCAAAGCTGTCATGAAACTGCGACGCCAGGTAACGAGATGTGCCGCGGAACCCGATCATCGGGTTTTCTTCGACCGGTTCGTAGCGATTGCCGCCGAGCAGATTGACGTACTCGTTGGATTTGAAATCGGACAGCCGGACTATTACCGGTTCGGGCGCGAAGGCGGCACCGATCGTGGCAATGCCTTCTTTCAGCTTTTCAATATAGAACTGCACCGGGTCTGCATAGCCGGCTGTACGCAGGTCGATTTCTGCTTTCAATTCGTCAGGCAGGCTTGCATATTCAAGCAATGCCTGCGGGTGGATACCGATCATGACGTTGATAATGAATTCCAGGCGGGCTAGTCCGACGCCGTCATTCGGTATGCGGGCAAAGTCGAAAGCTCGCGTCGGATTACCCACATTCATCATTATCTTAACCGGTAACTCAGGCATATCTCCGACTGTCCGGCGCTGCACTTCGAACTCAAGCCGTCCTGCATAAATGAAACCAGTATCACCTTCCACGCAGGACACGGTGACGTCCTCGCTGTTTGTCAGGGCTTCGGTGGCATCACCGCAACCGACCACCGCAGGGATATCCAGCTCCCGTGCAATAATGGCCGCATGACAGGTACGTCCGCCCCGGTTGGTTACGATGGCCGCAGCCCGCTTCATCACCGGCTCCCAGTCCGGGTCTGTCATGTCCGTAATCAGCACATCGCCCGCTTCTACCTCGTGCATGTGTGACGGGTCAGCAATGACGCGCGCCCTGCCACAGCCTATGCGCTGGCCGATGGCCCGGCCACTGGCAAGCTCAACGCCTTCCTGTTTAAGAATGTAGCGTTCAATGGCAGCGGACTCATCTTCACGGCTGCGCACTGTTTCCGGACGGGCCTGCACGATATACAGGCCGTCGTCTTCACCGTCCTGTGCCCACTCGATATCCATTGGCCGCCCATAGTGCGCCTCGATGGCCATGGCATATCGTGCAAGTTCCTCGACCTGCTCGTCGCTTAGACAGAACTGCCTGCGATCACTGTCCGGGACGTCGACAGTCCGCACGGACTTGCCATGTTCGGCACTGTCGTTGTAAACCATCTTGATGGCTTTTTCACCGCAGGTGCGGCTCAAAACGGCGTTTAGACCGGCCTCAAGAGCCGGCTTGTAGACAAAAAATTCATCCGGGTTGACCGCTCCCTGGACCACCGTTTCGCCCAGCCCCCAGGCGCCGGTTATCAGCACGGCATCCCGGAAACCACTCTCGGTATCCAGGGTAAACATCACTCCACTGGCGGCCAGATCGCTGCGCACCATCTTCTGGATGCCGGCAGACAAGGCGACCTGGTCGTGATCGAATCCCTGGTGAACGCGATAGGAAATAGCGCGGTTGTTGAACAACGAAGCAAAGACATGGCGCACCGAATGCAGCACATTGCCGATGCCGCGAATGCTGAGATAGGTCTCCTGCTGCCCGGCAAAGGAGGCGTCGGGAAGGTCTTCCGCCGTGGCCGAGGACCTGACCGCCACAGCGACATTTTCGCCGTATAAGGCTTCCATCGCCTGGTAACCCGCTGTGATTTCCTGCTGCAGGCGTTCTCCCAGCGGGGCATCCATGATCCAGCGCCTGATTTCACTGCCGGTTTTCGCCAGCGCCTCGACATCACTGACATCAAGCTTAGCCAGCGCCTTGCTTATCCTGTCGCCCAGACTATTGCTGTGAATGAAATCGCGGTATGCGTCGGCCGTTGTAGCAAAGCCGCCCGGCACTTTTACGCCACTGTCAGAGAGGGACGAAATCATTTCGCCCAGCGAGGCGTTCTTGCCTCCAACCCGATGAACATCGTGCATGCCGACTGTGTGGAAATCTACAACGAATTCATCCATCCGTTATCGCTCCATGGCATTGAATCGGTTAGCTAAGGAAGCTCTGATTAATTCGCTTCGCGAAACAATCAGAACTCCCTGCAAGTTTTTTAACGGGGGAAGGGTATGTTATGTCAAAGGCTTACTGGTTGCCTCAACAGCACCCTTCCCCCGAAACCCCCATCCCATGTGAATTAATCAGAGCTTCCCTAACCAATTGCCGGTGTGTCTTTTTTACGGGTACGGGGGCCTTTTTTACTCTGCTCGGCCGATGGGGACAAGGGTGTTTCGACCTGTATGGTCTCCGACCTGCTGCGCTTGCTGTTATCTGCCTGCGCGGGTCTCCTGTCCTGCTGGGTACGTGGCGGCCTTTTGTCGTCCCTGCGACCCGCGGGCTTTCGCCCGGCATCACGCCCGCCGGAGCGTCGATTGTCGCCGGGTCTGCCCGGACGGTGGCTTTCGATGCGCGCCGGTGGGTCCGGTTTAACGATCAGATCAGGGATGATCTGCGCCAGTGGAATCTTGTGGCCGATATACTCCTCGATGTCCATCAGGTGGTATGCCGTGTCTTCGCATGCGAAGGATATGGCATCACCGGTTGCGCCTGCTCGCGCAGTACGTCCGATGCGATGGACATAATCTTCCGCGTCCTGCGGCAGATCATAGTTGAACACGTGGCTAACCGCCGGGATATGCAAGCCCCGCGCAGCCACGTCGGTGGCTACAAGAATATTGATCTTGTCATCCTTGAAATCCTGCAATAGGCGCTCACGCTTCTTCTGTGGGACGTCGCCTGAAATAATGCCGGCGGTAAATCCATTGCCCAGCAACCATGCATATATTTTCTCGGCAACCCATTTCGTATTGATGAAAATCATCGTACGACGTGGTTCGTGCTGGCGCAGCAGGCCGATCAGCAGGGGAATCTTTTCTTCGTTGCTCGGGTGGTAGACGATTTCCGTTATCTTGTCTGCAGTAACGTTTTCCGTCTCGATCTTGACTTCTACCGGGTCGTCAAGATGCTCGTAACCCAGTTCTTCAACACGCAATGACAATGTTGCAGAGAACAGCAGGCCCAGGCGTTTGTCCGGAGGCGGCATACGATGCAGCAGAAAACGTATATCCTTGATGAATCCCATGTCGAACATACGGTCGGCTTCATCAAGCACCAGCACCTGGAGCCTGTCGAGGCGGTACAGGCCCTGCTTGAAGTAGTCGATCAGCCGGCCGGGTGTTCCGACAAGTATGTCGACTCCCTGTTCCAGCATTTTGCGCTGAGTGTCATAACCTGTGCCGCCGTAAACAAGCCCGAGTTTCAAGCCCGTTTGCTTGCCGATAACCTCGGCGTCCTTCTCTATTTGTATAGCCAGTTCACGCGTGGGGGCGAGCATCAGGGCCAGTGGCTGGTTGGGCTTGCGCTCAGGATCCGGTTCCATGGTGAGCAGCCGCTGATACGTCGCGAGCAGGAATGCCATGGTCTTACCGGTGCCGGTCTGTGCCTGGCCTGCAACATCCTTGCCGTCCAGCGCATGTGGCAGAGTTTCCGCCTGGATGGGTGTACAAAATTCAAAACCGGCTTCATTGAGGCCGGCTTGCAGGGAATCGTGCAGATTAAATTCAGTGAACCGCTTTTCGGTCAGGTGCGTATTACTCATAACACGCAAGAATAACAGGAATGTAGCGTTGAGTGGATCATAATGCTTAAATTGTGAGGACTGCCGCGGCGATGTCCCGACAGTTTGAGACTTGCAATACATATATCTTTGGGCTCAAATATCAACTCATCGGCAGCCATGCTGCGCACACCCTCTAAAATATCAGCAACACACTCGGAGAAATAATGAGCGAATCCATAATCCAGGTATCGGACGACGATTTTGAACAACTGGTCCTTAATTCGTCGGAACCCGTACTGGTCGATTACTGGGCAGAATGGTGCGGCCCATGCAAGATGATCACTCCGGTACTTGAAGAAGTAGCGGCTGAATACGGTGACAGGATAAAAGTCGCCAAATTGAATATCGATGACAACCCGGCCACACCACCCAAGTATGGTATCCGCGGCATTCCCACCCTGATGCTGTTCCGTAACGGGAGCGTCGAGGCAACCAAGGTCGGAGCCGTATCTAAATCACAGTTGACCGCGTTCATCGATTCCAATATTTAATCACTACCGGACGCGCCCCGTTCGTTGCTAAATAACAACAAACAGTGTCTTTACGCAACGAGCGTGGAGTGATAATCTTTCCCACATAACAAGAAATTACTTATAACCATTTTTTAGCTCCACTCGAGCATTTCCGTTTTCTTTCTTTTTCGACACAGCCGCGTGTCCCGTCCGGAAAGCTCCCATACACCACACTCACCGGCCATATCCAATGCAAATGCATCTTTCTGAAATTAAACGTCTTCCCCCGACTGAAATCGTCAAGCTCGCCAATGAGCTCAACCTGCAGAACATCAGCCGCATGCGCAAGCAGGACCAGATTTTCGCCATCCTCAAGGAACAGGCTAAACGTGGGACGAAGATAGCCGGCGGCGGCGTGGTGGAAATACTTCAGGACGGGTTTGGCTTCCTCCGCTCAGCAGACAGTTCCTACCTGGCAGGGCCGGATGACATATATGTATCCCCCAGCCAGATTCGTCGTTTCAACCTGCGCACCGGTGATACCCTGACGGGCCAGATTCGCCCGCCGAAAGATTCCGAACGCTACTTCGCGCTGCTGAAAGTCGAAACCATCAATGGCCAGCACCCGGATGAAGCGAAGAAAAAAATCCTGTTTGAAAACCTGACCCCCCTGCATCCGGACGAACGCCTCAGGCTGGAAAGGGAAAACGGTTCTACCGAAGACCTCACGGCACGCATCATCGATCTTGTTGCACCGATAGGAAAAGGCCAGCGCGGCCTTATCGTTTCATCGCCCAAAAGCGGTAAAACGGTCATGCTTCAGCAGATTGCCCATGCCATCGCATCGAATCACCCGGATGTTTCCATCATGGTCCTGCTTATCGATGAGCGGCCCGAAGAAGTAACCGAGATGCAGCGCACCGTTCGTGGTGAAGTCATTTCGTCCACCTTCGACGAACCGGCATCACGCCATGTGCAGGTCGCCGAAATGGTTATTGAGAAAGCCAAGCGCCTCGTCGAGCACAAGCAGGACGTTGTCATTCTCCTCGACTCGATTACCCGCCTCGCACGTGCCTACAACACGGTAGCCCCATCATCAGGCAAAGTGCTTACCGGCGGTGTAGACGCCAACGCTTTGCAAAGGCCTAAACGGTTTTTCGGTGCCGCGCGCAATATCGAGGAAGGCGGCAGCCTGACTATCCTGGCCACAGCACTGATCGAAACCGGCTCGAAAATGGACGACGTGATCTACGAGGAATTCAAGGGCACCGGCAACATGGAGATCCATCTCGACCGCCGCATTGCGGAACGTCGCATCTATCCATCAATCATCATCAATCGATCCGGTACCCGCCGCGAAGAACTGCTCACGGACCCGGCCGAACTGCAGAAAATCTGGGTACTGCGCAAACTGCTGCATCCCATGGAAGACGTCGATGCAGTGGAATTCCTGCTCGACAAACTGAAGGCGACTAAAAACAACGCTGAATTCTTCAACAGCATGAAGCGCTAGTTGAATTTTAGGCAGAATTTGCTATCATTCGCGCCCTTTTCGACAAAACACTGAAACAGCCGAGCGACAAGACAATGAAGGAAGGCACTCACCCTGAATACACGGCACTTAAAGTAACCTGCACCTGCGGGAACAGCTTTGAGACACGCTCCACCATGGGCGGCGACCTGAACGTGGAAGTCTGCTCACAATGCCATCCGTTCTATACCGGCAAGCAAAAAATCGTGGACACCGCGGGACGCGTCAGCAAGTTCCAGGAAAAATACGCACGCAAATAGGCACCCCGTCTATTGCGTACCTTTAAGGCACCCACCGGGTGCCTTATTTGTTTCTGCTACCGGATTGGCCATTGAACCTAGAAGAAAGCATCACCGAAGCGGCCAGGCGCATGGAAGAAGCCGGGCTGTCCTTCGGCCACGGCACCGACAATGCCTGGGATGAGGCGGCCTGGCTGGTACTGCATGCACTGGGGCTGCCTGTAGACGAGCAGGCCGATCTTGCCCTGTCCCTGGACGAGACCGACGCAGAGGCCGCCCGGCGGCTGGTTGACGAACGGATACTTACGCGCAAACCCGCCGCCTACCTGACGGGCACCACATGGTTCGCCGGTCTGCCCTTCGAGACCGCAGAGGGCGTCATCGTTCCCCGCTCCCACCTGGCAGGCTTCATTCTCGATGAAGGACAACCGTGGATAGATTCGAGCAAGGTCCTGCGTATTCTGGACCTGTGTACAGGCAGCGGCTGTATCGCCATTGCTGCCGCGAAGGCATTCCCGTCAGCACAGGTTGACGCTACTGATATCGACCCGCTTGCACTTGAACTGGCTCGCCGCAACGTGGCACGACATGATCTGGACGAGCGCGTTCGCATAATCGATGCAGACCTGTATCCAGCTGAAGCGCGAGGCTATGACCTGATCCTCAGCAACCCTCCCTATGTTCCCAGTAAAGAACTTGCCGACCTGCCAGAAGAATATCGTCATGAACCAGACCGTGCTTTCGATGGAGGCAACGACGGGCTGGACCTTGTACACAAAATCATAGACGGTGCAGCCGACCGTCTAGAGCCGCATGGTGCGCTGGTGATGGAAGTCGGTCACAGCTGGCCTACCCTGCAGGACAGCAGGCTGGAACTTCCATTTATGTGGCTGGAAACGGACGTAGAGGATTCAGGTGTGTTTCTGCTCTACAGGCAGGACTTAAAATAACCTTAGGGAAGCTCTGATTAATTCACATGGGATGGGGATTCGGGGGAAGGGTGCTGATGAGGCAACCAGCAAGCCTTTGACATAACATACCCTTCCCCCGTAAAAACTTGCAGGGAGATCTGATTGTTTCGCGAAGCGAATTAATCAGAGCTTCCTTAGGAGGCTGCAGCTTCCCGGGCACGCTTGCGCTGGTGAAGCCAGCGCCAGACGCTGCCGTCCGGTGTCACTTCACCGGTCTGGACATAGCGCAGCACATTGCGGTTACTCAGTGTCCACTGCACATGATGGCGGACACCCTCGCGTGCGCAGAACAGCACCTGGTCTTCATTGTTGAGTTCGAAATCATCTTTTGGAAGGATCAAATTCTGTTCGCCGCGCTTGATCATCAGCACCATGCCGGGCAGCATCTCTTCGATATTGCGATGATCGACGAGCAGGTCATGCACATTAACGCTGCGGTTGGGGCCTGTACGTTCTGACACCGCCGGGGTATTTTCATCGTTGATTGTAATGGTCCAGGTATCCGGTGTCGTATCACCGACAACGGCGATCAGGCGGCTGGCCAGTTCGCAGGTCCATTCGTTGCCATGATGTCTCACCTCGGCCAGAAACTCGTTCAGTGTAGGCGTTATGATCAAAGCCAGGATTTCATGCGCGATGATGTCGCTGCGTTCCATGATGATATCGACGCCTGCCTTTTTGAACAGCGCCTCGTTGCCACGCCTGTTTTGTCTTGCGACCAGGAACAGGCCTTCTTTCTGCTCCTTGGCAGTAAATATGATTGAAAGGTTGTTGGTATCGTTATCCGTACCCGCAACGATACCGACAGCTTCTTTGATCCCTGCACGCCGCAACGTTACCGCCTCGGTTCCACGCCCCTTGATGCTGCCTTCGGGCGGCTGCGTGTTTTCGTGGTCGGCCTCAACGATGCGGGTGGTATCACCCTCGAAGGTCAGGAAGCGGTGTACTGCTTTGCCGAATCGTCCGTAACCGCACAGCACCCACATGCCATGCGATGGTATCGCCGGATCTGAAAGGCTGGATCCGGGGATGCCGGTCAACCACTGATGAATGATATACATACTGGGAGAATGCAACGCCATGGCCAGGCGTGCAGCAAAACGGTCAAACGGATTGATAATATGATCCGTTTTGAATGACTTCATGTTCGCTTCCGTATCGGTGCTTTCCGCGCGACAGATTACTTCGATATCCGGAACCAGCAGTCGACAGGTTATGGCAATCTTCAGGTTGACATGATCTGAGTCAGTCAGGGCTACAACGCCTTTGCACTTTTTATGATGCAGGCCTGCTATGTTCAGTGCTTCGCCATCTGAAGCATCCGCGACCAGCGAAGGTACATACTGTTGCAGGTCTGAAAGGGAAAGATCATCGATACGTTCCTGCTCGTTATCGATAACGACAGTTCTTATGCCGCGATGATCAAGCGAATGTACCAGCAGCGATGCCGTTTCCCCGTAGCCGCAAATGATATAGAAGTGTTCTCCAAGCCGTGACACGCTGCGCTTGAAGCGCCCCTCTTCTATGGCACGCTTGAGTCGCTGGTTTTGCACCAGGGCAAGGATGGAACCAATGGCATACAACCAGGTGATGACTGTCAGGTAAATCGCGACAATGGTCCATATTCGCTGGGCTGGATTAAACGCCTGGGGCAATTCGCCGAAGCCGATCGTTGTCGCCATGTAAGACACGAAGTAAATCGCATCGAGAAAAGTCATGTTCCAGCGCTGACCATTCTCATCGATACCGGGGATAAGCACGAAGCCAAGGATGCTGATGGCATAGCTGACGATCAGCAGCAGCAAAGGCGCGCGCATGCGCCTCAGGACAAGAGACCGGACCTTGGTCATGATCCTTGTTTCACGATCAGTTGAAGCCCCTGCTTTATTTTCTGAGTGCGAAGGTCTCGATAACCAGTATTATTACCGAGATGATGTTGGCCAGCAGCGCGCCACCTGACATGGAAACAACCACGCTGATGACCCCGGGGCCCGCATCCAGGGCATACAGGCCCAGCCCCCATATCACGGCGGCCAGGATCAAATGCAAATCCGCTACCAGTGATGTAGCCAGCAGTACAGCACCGACATGGGTGCGGTCACCGAACTTGAGCACCGTCGCTATCAGGTTGACTATAATCGCGGCAAACAGTTCATAGACATTATGGTGTGCCGGATTATCCATTTCCCCGATGAAGAAGCCGAAGTTCATCGTTAATGCGAGCACGATGAAAAACGCGAAGAATACTTTTTCCAGGTTCATTGATAGCGTTCCCGTTATTTTGATTGGATATTGGAATGATTGTCTGCCTATCTTCAGTCACGAGCAAGCCTGATTGCGCTAACCGGCAAACTCGGTTAAGTTGCCTTCAGGCCAAGGCCGCATTACATATTCCACCCGCTCGAACCACGCACCCGACCGACCCGAATGACGCTAGACAGCGACCAGGTAAAACATTTCAGCAAACCGCTGTACCAGAGCAGGCACTGGATGCGCCTGATAGGCGGCATGCTCATTATCTCGGGTATAGCGGTTACCGTTACGGGCATCGGCGTGCTCGTCGCCTGGCTACCCATCTGGCTTGGCGTAATCCTGATGAAGACAGCGAAGACCAGTAATGCTGCCCACGTGAATGGCGACCAGCCAATGCTCGAACTGACACTGCATCGGCTGCGTACAGCCTTCACCATTATGGGCGTCAGCCTGGTGCTGATACTGTCCGGCAGTGCTCTATTCGTCTACCTGGGTTGATGGCTGACAGTACACTTACCGCCTGTCATGCATAGCGACATATCTGACAACTACCCGCTGCTCGCCGCCAGTGCACGTACATCCACCACATCTGCAGAAAGAGAGATTATTTATAACCTGGCAGGTGGAATTAATGACTGGAACAGTCTCGTCGCAGAAGCTGAAGCACATGCGGTTGCTCCGCTTTTATACCGGGGCCTGAGAGACAGCGGCTTTAGCATACCGATTGAAGCGAAACGCAAGCTTTACGCCCTGGTTCAACGTACCGGCTGGGCCAATGAAGTGCGTGCCGACGCATTGACAGAGATCATCAAGGCCTGCCGTGACAAGGACCTGTCACTCGCGGTACTGAAGGGATCTTTTCTTGCCCATAGCATGTACCCGGACCCGTCACTGCGAACGATGAGTGATATCGATCTGCTCGCTCCTCCGGCTCAGGCCCGGGCGGTCCAGGCGACCCTGGCCGAGCTGGGATATAGCGTCCCTGATCATGCACTCAGCCGGTACATGTCGGACCATCATCACCTGCCCGGTGCATCGATACAGCGGGACGGTCTGACAGTAAGCGTTGAAGTACACCACGACGCACTTAGCGGTGATGCGCCGGCATCGATTACATTCGAAAACCTGACAGCACCCCTGCAGGAATTTTCTGTCAACGATGAGACTGCGAACGCTCTCGGACACCAGGACCAGTTAAGACATCTGTTTCATCACATGTCAGAACCCGCAAGTCGATTGAAACTCATCTGGTGCACAGACATCGTCTACTACGCGCGACATTTCCATGCACATATCGACTGGCCCGCATTACGGCGCGACTATCCGGCCGTGGTGAATGCGCTGAGTGTCGTTGATGCCGTGTTGCCGCTGCCGCAGGAACTAGAGGAATTCAGAACCGGGAATAAGGGCTCAATAAGCCGTGGTATGGGGCAAAGCATTCAACCGTTAAGCACACTGCTGCGCAGGCCGCCGGCCGAACGCTTTAGCGGACTGTTCCTGCCGTCTCGCTGGTGGATGCACCTTTACTATGGCATTAATCCGGGTAAATCGTTAACCATGACTCACCTGGTAAGACATCCGTTGCGGATGCTTCAATGGGTATATCGTCGTTTTCTGGCGAGCTACCACAGCCGCAAGACGGGCTCGGCGCATTAGTGCGCGTTAAAGGCCGGCGAAGACCCGCCCGGCTGCATCTACTGTCAACTTGATATCTTCATCACTATGGGCGGCAGAAACAAAACCCGCCTCGAACGCCGACGGCGCAAGATACACACCTTCACCGAGCATGCCGTGAAAGAAGCGATTGAATCGTTCGGTATCACATGCTATGACATCAGCAAAGCAGCTGACGTTGTCATTGTCAGTGAAGAAAAACCCGAACATCCCGCCCACCTGGTTCGTTGTCAGGGATATGCCGTGGTCACGGGCCGCCTGTTTCAACCCGTCCGTCAACTTACTCGCCGTGCTCGAAAGCCTTTCATGGAAGCCGGGCGTGTCGAGTTGCTTCAGGGTTGCCAGGCCGGCCGACATGGCCATCGGGTTGCCCGATAATGTACCTGCCTGGTAGACGGGGCCATCCGGCGAAATATGGTCCATGATGTCGGCTCGGCCGCCGAAGGCACCGACCGGCAGCCCGCCTCCAATGACTTTGCCCAGCGTGGTCAGATCAGGGGTGACGTTATAGAACTGCTGCGCACCGCCAGCCGCTACCCGAAATCCCGTCATCACTTCGTCAAAAATCAGGACGGTGGAATGCTCTGTACACCGGTCACGTAAGGCCTGGAGAAAACCATCGCGTGGCGGAATACAGTTCATGTTACCTGCGACCGGCTCTACGATAATGCAGGCAATATCATCGCCGCGTTCCTGCATGACATCATTCAATTGCTGGATGTTGTTGTATTCGAGGGTCAAGGTGTGGCTGGCGAGGTCAGCCGGGACGCCCGGTGATGTTGGAACACCGAAAGTCAACGCCCCTGAGCCGGCTTTTACCAGCAGCGAATCTGAATGACCGTGGTAACAGCCTTCGAACTTGATGATCGTGTCACGGCCGGTAAACCCGCGCGCCAGCCGTATCGCGCTCATGGTTGCTTCGGTGCCGGAGCTGACCATGCGCACCTTTTCCACGGATGGCACCAGCCGGCAAACCTGGTCCGCCATTTCCGTTTCCAGCACGGTCGGTGCACCGAAACCCAATCCGCTTTCCAGCTGATTGCGCACCGCCTCGATGACATCGGGATGCGAATGGCCCAGTATCATTGGCCCCCATGACCCGACGTAGTCGACGTATTCATTATCTTCTTCATCCCACAGGCGTGAACCTGAACCCCGGTTGAAAAAGACCGGCGCACCGCCGACTGACTTGAAGGCACGCACCGGCGAGTTCACACCGCCGGGTATGTGCTGTTGCGCTTGCTGGAATAGATCTTCGTTTTTCATGGTTAGCTATCCGGACTCGGGTTATCGGGATTCATGGCCTGCTCCTCGTCATAGCTGAACAGGCTGGCTATATTTCTGCTTGCCCTGCTTGGGTCATCGCTATCGAGGACAGCACTGATGACGGCTACTGCATCGGCACCGGATTCTATCAAGGCTCCGGCGTTTTCCGCTACGATGCCGCCGATGGCGACCAGGGGAACATTGAATTTCCGCCCGGCCTGCACCAGTACATCCGGCTTCACCGGTACGGCCATAGGCTTGGTTGGCGACGGGTAGAAACTACCGAATGCAAGGTAGGAAGCGCCCTGGTCAACCATGTTGGCTGCGATATCCAGGCTGTCATAGCAGGACGCTCCGATGATCATACCCGGGTATGTCCTTCGGATTGTCCTGACAGACTCGTCATGACAACCGACATGAACGCCATCGGCACCGGACTCATGCGCCAGTAACGGGTCATCATTTATAATGAGTAACGCACCAAATGTACGGCACAAACCGGTCAGGGCTCGTGCCTGGGCGCTGCGTTTATGTGTGTCGTCAGACTTGTCACGATACTGGATGATACTCGCCCCGCCCTCGAGTACCCGCCGGGCGGTATCATTAAAGTCATCTGCCGGGACAGAAGCGGTGTTCATGATCACGTAAAGCCCGCGAATCCTGTCTTTCGCACCGGGAGACATCACCGCCTGTCTGCGCGTGATGAAATGCGATTCGGCAATAGCTGGCATTCGCCAAGTTCAAGCCCGTTGTTCAAGGCCTGCCATGTAAACGCCTGTGCCTGTTCGGCAGATGTTTCCAATCCGGCGCCTTGTGCCAGCCCTGCAGCCAGCGATGCAGCCAGCGTGCAGCCTGAACCGTGAAATTCTCCCGGCAGGCGATCCCAGGCCCACTCACTGGTCTCACCGGAATGCCTGATAAGGCGATTGATGACTTTTTCAGTGCTGGCATCATGAGTGCCCGTCACCAGGCAATCAACCTTCAGGCTGCCCACCATGGCAAGAAGGCCATCATCGGCACATCCGATGGCAGCAGACAGGGCCTTCAATTCAGGCAGGTTGGGTGTGATGATCATTGCAGTTGGCAGCAGGTATTCAATAATCCCATCAATAAGTGAGCGCTCGCTCAGCGAGTTGCCGGTGTTGCTTGCCAATACCGGATCGACAACCAGCGGAATGTCCGCTAGCTGCCCAGCGATTTCCCCTACTGCTGAGGCAATACTGCCAGTGGCGAGCATGCCTGTCTTGATCGCGGCAACAGGCATGTCTTCCAGCACGCAGGCTATCTGCTCTTTTACCGTGTCCGCATCAACAGGTGAAAAGCCGGTCACCCCGCAGGTTGTTTGCATTGTTACTGCCGTGAGTACGGGTGCGGTATGACAGCCGAGTGCAGAAAGTGTCTGAATGTCTGCACACAACCCTGCACCACCCACCGGGTCGTTACCCCCGACCACCAGAATGACGGGTGAGCCATCAGGCATCAGGTTTTCCTTCCTTCTGCTCCGCTCGTCTCCCGAGACGTCCACCTGTAAACGATTTTACAGCCTGCTTGAAACGCAAAATTGCCGTGTCTTCTTTCTTGTCTGCATAGTGAATATTCACATACATCGACGTTATCCGGGTAATCTGCGAACCGTAACCGGGCAACGCCTGGGCTGCGCGCAGACCGAAGTCTCTCGGCCCTTCAGACTGCCCGCGTATCTGGCCCATTTCTTCAAGGCGGCTGCAGAATCGTTTATACCAGAAAACGGCCGGTTCCTGACGACGACCGCGTCTGCGCAACAGCAGCATACCCTGAACAACCGCTATCAGCATGATGGTGACAAAAGCGGTGATCAACAATCCCGTCCCGGTCAATGAGCCGAGGCCCAGTCTTTTTAAAAGGCTTTCCTGCTCGTCCTTGCCGTAGCCGATGACCCACAGGTACCAGCTGGTATTTATATCATCGAGAAACCACACTGTTCTGTTCCACAGCATCTGCATGGCAGGCCGTGCAATGGCTGCCCTGATCTGCTCGTTATTCAGACTGCCCAGCGTCGTACCCTGTTCTACCAGCAGGCGGAGCGCTTCAAGCCCGTATTCAATTCGCTCGGGTGCGACCACTGCAGTTGGATCAATTCTCACCCAACCCAGTTCATCGAGCCACACTTCAGTCCAGGCATGTGCATCGCTCTGCCTGACAGTGATGTATTCGCCCTGCGGATTCCACTCACCCCCCTGGTACCCTGCCACAAGCCTCGCGGGTACATCTGCAACACGCATCAGCAGAGTAAAGGCAGAGGCATAGTGTTCGCAGTAGCCCTTGCGTGTTTCAAGCAGAAATTGCCGCATTGGCGTGTCATTTCCAAGTAATGGTGGCTGCAGCGTGTAGGTAAATCCTTCCGATCGAAAGAATTCCAGTACATTATCTATATATGACCTCGTATCACGGCTCTGCCCATACAGGTCATCTGCAATATCCTGCAGCGACGCATTGACGGTCTCGGGTATGGCTGTATATCGCTCATGCTCGGCCTCTGACAGGGAATTAAATCGTGCACCGGGCGCTGATGACATGTCATATCTTGTGCGCTCCACCATGGGTGTTGTTGTCATCAGCGTCTGCCCACGCCCCCAGTACAAAGTGCTGGGCTTCTTGATGGGTAAATCCAGCGAAAAGACCCAGCGCTCATTACTGGGTTCGAGCAGGATACTGTAATTCACGATATTTTCTTCGTCATGCTCCGGGACGGGCATTCTCAGCGTCTGTAAATACCGTTTATGCTTTCGCCATGCATTGTCCCTGTACTCGCCAAGTACGATGCCTCGCCAGTAACGCTGCTGCATGGATGGCACCTGACCCTCTATATCTGCACGAAAAGCGATGTCATCATTCTCATTCAACTGGTTTATAGAACCTGGCCTGACCACGTCTGACATACCAATCATGCCGGCATGACTGTCACCAGGCAGCCCGAAGAGTCCAATCGGTACACGCGGAAATAACAGGAACAGGACAAGCCCCAGGGGCATCGCCAGGCCGACAAGCAGTGCGGAATTTTTTAATACCTTGTGCAGGCTGCTGCGGTCACTGTGATTGAGATACTGCATTACCGCTGTCAGCAGGATGACAACGACTAGCAGGTACCCGCCCAGCAGCATGGACTGCGAATACAGGAAACTGGTCAGGACAATCATGTAGGAGAGAAACACCACCAGCATGCAGTCCCTGAAGTCGCGGATTTCCAGATACTTCATCGCGCTGAGGCCAACCAGCAAGGCCACCCCGGCATCACGCCCCAGTACTGTCCCATAGTGACGGTAAACTAGAAAGACCAGAGCGATAACGAGACCATAGCGCAGCAAACGCCCGGGAATAGCTGTGGCATGACGCATGATCCACATGCGCCAGAGAAAGAACCCTACCGTAGCAAGCGACAACCACACCGGCAGGTGCTCGATATGAGGACTAACTGCCAGTGCAAAGCCCAACGACAGGGCAACCAGCGCCTGCTGGTCAGGTAGAGGATCAAGACCGGTAGAAATGCTGAAATTGAACAGGGCGGGTTTTTTCAAAACAGGGCTAGCTCTCTCAAGCAGGCCTGCTTATGCTGGTCGCCGTTATCCGGCGCAAAATGTTTGCCGGGCATGGTCATGCCGTATTGAATGCCCAGTTTATCCGCCTCCAGTACCCAGCGCGTCATGATACTAAGGCGCGTCTCAATATCATTACCCCGGCTAGCATCCCAGTCCAGCATCAATTCCGGCAACTGCCCTGCAGCAAATGTTTTTGAATGCAAACCCAGCCCGCGTGCATAGGATTTCCAGTCTAAATGCTGTAACGCATCACCTGCTTGATAGGGTTTAAGGCCGGCAAAATCATCATGCCCTGGTCGCGGCACCACCTTCCCGTCAGCAAATGCTCCGCCTTCGCCGGCAGGGAATGCTTCCAGCGGGCCGGGGCGTGGATAGACCAGGCACTTCTGGTTGCTGCCAACACCACGTGACCATGAAAACATGATACCGATCGGATAGCGGGTATTGATGTGTACTGCAGGCAGAGGAATCCAGCCGCGCCGGGTCACTTTCATTTCACACGGGACGCAGATCAATTCTCCGGGAGACATATTCAAGCGCTGACCATGCCGCCCTTCTATATCAACACCGACGTCATGGCGGCTTCTATCCGTCTGGTTCTGCAGACAGACTTCAAAGCGGAGATTACTGCCGGCGAATGCCGAGCTGCACCTGCCGATGTTTATCTCCAGGCCGGACAAATTACGATGGGTAAAGAGCATGGAAACCATTACCACTGACGCAAGCAGGAAGGTCATGATATAGGCCAGTGCGTTTGCGTAGTTGACAGCAATCAGCAGCATCGCCAACAGGACAAAAGCAAAGATGACACCATGCCGTGTCGGCAGCATATAAAGATTGCTGCGTCCGAGTGTACTCACGGAACGGGGGTCAGTTCCAGCAAGGTCGCCACGGCACCGCTTTCTATGTTGATATCGCCCTGTTCCGTCACCACAGGTGAAAGACGGTGTCCGGCAACGGGTTCAAGAACTGCCTGCACGTCTTCAGGAATGACGAAATCACGTTCCATCAACATAGCCCAGGCGCGCGCGGCATGTACAAGATCCAGTGCTGCGCGGGGGGACAATCCTATTCTGAAATGCCGGGCATTGCGCGATTGTTCGACCAGGTCCTGGACATAGTCGAGCAGAGCTTGTGACGCATTGATTGTTGCAACCTGCTGTTGCCATGCCAACAGCTGCTTCTCATCTATCACGGCTGGCAGACCTTCAAGCCGGTCACGCCTGTCTTCACCTTCAAGCAGCGACCTTTCCGATGCCCGGTCCGGGTAACCAAGCCGGATACGCATAAAGAACCGATCCAGTTGGGATTCGGGCAGAGGAAATGTTCCTGCCTGTTCGAGCGGGTTTTGCGTTGCAATAACAAAAAACGATGCGGGTAGATTTCTGACCCGGCCCTCTATACTGACCTGTCGTTCTTCCATTGCCTCGAGCAGCGCACTCTGTGTCTTGGGAGAAGCGCGGTTGATCTCGTCTGCCAGCACCACGCTGGAAAATATCGGCCCTTCGTGGAAACTGAACTGACTGCTGCCCGCGTCAAAAATTGACACCCCGAGTATGTCAGCTGGCAGGAGATCGCTGGTAAATTGAATGCGGCTGAACGCAAGCCCCATTACGTTCGCCAGGGCATGTGCCAGGATGGTTTTACCCATTCCCGGCAGATCCTCAATCAGCAGATGCCCGCGCGCCAGGAGACTGCACAGACAAAGATCGATCTGGTGGTGTTTTCCCAGGATCACACTATTCAGCTGATCACGTATAGCGGGGAGGTCCTTGTTCATACAGGCTCTTCTTGTTTGAGGTTTATATTAAAAGTAAGTGTTTACTTGTAACTACGACTATTTCGTTCTGTGAAACTGCAATTATAGCCAGTACCGTTGCAGATAAATCGCGCCGTACAAAGTGCTAAATAGCTTCAAGGCATATACACTAGCTAACAACTGCTGCCTGGCTTTCTGCAGCGTATATTGTCGAGTACAGGTGCCCACAATACCAGCCGACGATGGACAAGAACTTAATAAAATATTTCGTTAGCTTGCTAGTTGCAGGAACACTGCTCACCGGATGTGCGTCCTCCGGCAAGTCGCTGAACCCGGGTGAACCGGATGTAGCAGATGTGTCAGAATTACCTGATCCTGATCCGTTTGAACCTTTCAACCGGGCAATGTTCCGCTTCAACGATGACCTCGACAAAAAGATTCTTATTCCAATTGCCAACAGTTATCAGAGATATATACCCACGACGGCACGAATAGGTATTTTCAATTTTTTCTCCAATGTCGCTGAAGGTCGCAACATTCTACAAAACCTGCTGCAGGGTAAATTTAACAATGCGCTGGAATGCACCGCCCGTTTAATGGTCAATAGCTCCGTTGGCCTTTTCGGCTTCGTCGATGTTGCTTCGCAGTCCGGCCTGCCTAAATACAAGGAAGACCTCGGACAGACACTGGCAGTATGGGGATTTGATCATGGCCCTTACATTGTACTGCCTGTTTTGGGGCCCAGCAGCGGACGTGACGTGTGGGGCACGGCCAGCTACTTTTTCTACACCGATCCAACCGGTTACCTGACCGACACCGGGTCGCGTATCGCGCTACTGCTTGTTGACCTGGTCGATACACGCTCGCGCCTGATTAATGCGTCAACTGTCTTCGACCAGGCGGCATTGATTGATCCGTATATCTTCCAGCGCGAGAGCTATTTCCAGTTACGCAAAAATCTCGTCTATGATGGCAACCCGCCACGCAAGCAATACGATTTTCTTGAATAAGGCCAGCATACTTTTTTAAAGTGCGACAACTCTTTCCCGAATTAGCGGTTAATGACAGCTGGATGCTGGATCGTGACGATTCCCATTCAGTGTATGTCGAGGAATGCGGTAACCCGAATGGACTGCCGGTCCTGTTTGTGCACGGTGGGCCCGGCGCCGGATGTGACCCTGCTCACCGGCGATTTTTTGACCCAAACCTCTACCGTATTATCCTGTTTGACCAGCGTGGATGCGGGCGTTCACGCCCACATGCCAGCATAGAGACTAATACGACCTGGGACCTCGTAGAGGATATCGAGGAGATCCGTGATCACTGCAATGTAAGTGAGTGGTTACTATTTGGCGGGTCCTGGGGTTCTGCGCTCTCGCTGGCCTATGCACAGCAATACCC
>JARFQC010000092.1 GCA_029287965.1 Arenicellales bacterium | reverse complement strand
CAGATATTGCTTGCTGGCCCTGTTCACTAATTTTCAACTATGGACAGCAATGTAACACTCATGAAAAGTATGTCAATCCGTAAAAACAAGCAATGGAAAGGGTTTCAGGCAATAAAAAAGCCGCGGAACGTAGTGTTCATGCGGCTTATATCTGGTGGGCCGTGAAGGATTCGAACCTTCGACCCGCTGATTAAGAGTCCGCTGCTCTGCCAACTGAGCTAACGGCCCGTAAAAATGGGGTGAACGATGGGACTCGAACCCACGACGACCGGAATCACAATCCGGGGCTCTACCAACTGAGCTACGCTCACCATTGATTTGTCATGGCAGTTTTCATCTGCCTTTAGTGGCGGGGCCGCCGCGCCTACATGGGTAGTTGCTGCGGTCTCGACTCGTGTAAAACTGGCGCGCCCGAGAGGACTCGAACCTCTAACCTACGGCTTAGCATACCACTACAGCTTTCGCTGCCGCCATGCGGCGTTTGTGGTCTGGACTATATCTTCACCATCTCAGGTGGGACACGTATAGTCTCTACGGATCCCGGCGTTTCCTTTCCCCTGTCTACCTGCGGGACTCCCGCCCTTCGACTGGTTGCGACCTTGCGGCCACCGGTTTCCTCGGTATTGCCGGCGATAATTCGCTACGGTTCCACCGATACAGTGTCCTCCACTCCGCCCGTTCCATTTCCGGACGAAGGCTCCTGTGCAACATTGGCCAGCAAGCTGGCGATGTCTGCTGAAGGCCGTTGCTCTATCCGGTTGAGCTACGGGCGCCTGGAGACGCGTTCTCAATGCCGGCCGCACACCTAAGCGAGCCACCGTCACTGGTAAAATTGGTCGGGGCAGAGAGATTCGAACTCCCGACATCCTGCTCCCAAAGCAGGCGCGCTACCAGACTGCGCTATGCCCCGTCTTGCACGCCGCAAAGACCGGCGGTGTGACAAGACGCGCGATGATACGGTTTGCGGGCTTTCCCGTCAATGTTGCGAACGCCCTTGAAATGCCGGAAAAGCACCCTACATATGGCTCATCGGAAATTACCAAACAGAGGAGCACACTACATGGCAACCACCACTGCCCATGCAGAAACACACAGTTTTCAGACCGAAGTGCAGCAGCTGCTGCACCTGATGATCCATTCGCTATACAGCCACAAGGAAATTTTCCTGCGCGAGCTGATCGCCAACGCCTCCGATGCCACCGACAAGCTGCGCTTCGCAGCCGTGCAGGACGCCTCCCTGATGGAAGACGGCGAGGAGCTGGAAATCCGCCTCGAAGTCGACAAGGACGCTCGCACCATCACCATCACCGACAACGGCATCGGCATGAGCCGTGACGAAATCATCGAAAATCTCGGCACCATCGCCAGCTCCGGCACCAAGCAGTTCGTTGAATCGCTGTCCGGCGACGACGCCAAGGACGCCCGCCTGATCGGTCAGTTCGGTGTCGGCTTCTACTCCGTATTCATGGTCGCCGACAAGGTCGTCGTCCAGACACGCCGCGCCGGCCAGGCTGCCGACGAGGCAGTACAGTGGACATCCGACGGCCAGGGCGAATACCAGCTCGAAGATTCGGAACGCAGTGAACGCGGCACCCGCATCGAACTGCACATCAAGGAAGGCGAAGACGAGTACCTCGATGCCTTCCGCCTGCGCAACATTGTCAGCACCTACTCCGACCACATCACCCTGCCCATCCGTATGCTCAAGGACGACGAAAAGGAAGTCGAATGGGAGCAGATCAATAAGGGCGCGGCGCTGTGGGCACGCGCCAAGAGCGATGTAACCGAAGAGGACTACAACAACTTCTACACCACGCTGAGCTACGATCCCGAGCCGCCGATGTCGGTGCTGCACAACCATGTCGAAGGCAAGCTGGAATACACTTCACTGCTGTACATTCCCGGCAAGGCCCCGTACGACCTGTGGGACCGCGAGCATCGCAAGGGCCTCAAGCTGTACGTCCGCCGCATCTTCATCATGGACGATGCCGAGAACCTGATGCCGCCGTACCTGCGCTTCGTCAAGGGACTGGTTGATTCGGCCGACCTGCCGCTCAACGTATCACGCGAATTCCTGCAGAAAAACCGCGAGATCGACACAATCAAGTCCGCGCTGGTCAAGCGCATCCTGAGTGAGCTGAAGAAGCTTTCCGAGAAAGATGCTGAGAAATACGCGACTTTCTGGAAAGAATTCGGCAAGGTCATGAAGGAAGGTATCATCGACGACCATGACAACAAGGATGCCATCGCTGCACTGCTGCGCTTCTCCACGACGCAGGACGACAGTGAGGAACAGGCTGTTTCACTGGCCGATTACATCAGCCGCATGAAGGCTGACCAGAATGACATCTATTACGTCACAGCGGAAAGTCATTCCGCTGCTGCCTCGTCACCTCACCTGGAAATCTTCCGCAAGAAAGGCATCGAGGTGCTGCTGCTGTCCGACCCAATCGATGAATGGCTGGTCAGTCATCTACACGAATTCGATGGCAAGCCATTGCAATCCGTGACCAAGGGCGGCCTGGACCTGGAAGAAGATGTGTCCAAGGAAGTCAAAAAGCAGGCCAAGAAGAAGTACAAGGACCTGATCAAGGGTATCACCGAGGCGCTCGACGACCAGGTCAAGGAAGTCCGCATCAGCAACAGGCTGACCGATTCCCCTGCCTGTCTCGTCGCAGATGAGAACGACATGGGCGCCAACATGGAACGCCTGCTCAAGACCATGGGCCAGGACATCTCAGGCTCCAAGCCGATCCTCGAGATCAACCCGGATCATGACCTGATCATCCGCCTCAACCTGGACCAGAAGGACATCGCCGACTGGTCGCAGGTCCTGTTCGACCAGGCCCTGCTCAGCGAGGGCGGCAAGCTGTCTTCGCCGGCTGATTACGTCAAGCGCGTCAACAGGCT
>JARFQC010000069.1 GCA_029287965.1 Arenicellales bacterium | reverse complement strand
CGCCTTTACTGCAGTGGCAAACAATTTGAGCGTATCCCGGGGAGGCACCTTGACCCAGCGTGTGAGTGCCAGCACACCACCCGGTGCCAGGTGATCAAGATAGGTCTGCAATGCCTCTACGGTGTAAAGGTAGTTCTCGTTCAAGGCATACAGCCCGGACGATGTCGCATTGAAGCCGTCCATCAGCGTCACCTGTATCAGGTCGTACCGGGCATCGCTGCCTGACAGGTAACCGCGCACGTCATCGGCATGCACGGTCAGGCGGTCATTATTGAACAGACCGCCGTTATACTCAGCATAGCGTTGTCCGACGACTTCGATCAGCTGAGGATTGAGTTCGATCGCATCAATGCGCGCGGGGGCATGCGACATCGCCTGTAATATATCCGCACCGCCGCCGGCACCAACGATGAGCACCGAGCGTGGAGCAATGACATGGTAGGGTAGCGCCGACGTCATCTGGTCGAGGTAGTCCAGGTGGACCGGGTCTTCGGTAAACCTGTTCATCGCTGTCATGTTGTCACCGTCGACGAACAGTCCAAGCTGGTCCGGCGGCCCCGAAGAGCTTGCGAGACTCATCCCCGGTGCATGCCTGAACGGGATCACGGCACTCTCCACTACGCTAACCAGACCATACGGACTCGAGATGCGGTCAATGACAGTCGTGCCATCAACTCTCAGATACTGCGACAGGCTTTTGTACGGCGACAGTTGCAGCTCCAGCCGGCTACCTGCTATCAACAAGATGATCACTGACAGGGCAAGTATCGAAACAGTTATACGATAGTGGCGCGCATCCAGCTCTATCACTGCGGCGAGGAACGCTGCTATTCCCATTGAACCGATGATAATCAGCGTACTGTCCGGAAAGAACATGAACAACAATGCGACAACAGCAAGACCGCCCATGCCGGCTCCGATCAGATCGCGGGCATAAATGCCGGACACGCTTTCCGGGAATCGCATGAACGCAAGACAGATTGCACTGGCTGCGAATAGAAACGGCATGCTCAGCAGTAGAAAGATCAGCAGCAGATACGCAAGCTGGCGGTCATCCCACAAGATCATCTCGGCATTGAAGGGCATGGCCTGGGCCAGCATGAAGCACAGCACCGATGCCAGGCCGAACAGTACCAGGCTGCCCAGGTAACTGGCCATGAAATGCCTCATCAGGCGTTCCTGGAACACGGCTATCAGTGTGCCACTGAAACCGTATCCCAGCAGGGCAAGGCCGATGATCATGTAGGAAAAGTGATGCCACTGGATGATCGAGAACAGCCGCATCAACAGTATTTCATAGGCCAGTGCAGCAGCTGATATCAGCGCGACCGAATAATAGGGCGGCCGTCCCGGTGTTGACCGGCTGTCGTTCAATGCCGTCCGGTGACAGGCACGAATACGACGGGCATCACCTGTCTGCTGACGATCTTGCCGTCATCCTGCTTGTCGACCACCATCAATTGCTGTGTCATGAACCGGCTGCCGACCGGTATCACCATGCGCCCGCCCGGCTTCAACTGTTCGATCAGCGGCGGCGGTATATGACTTGCCGCCGCGGTGACGATTATGGCATCGAAAGGCGCATGCTCCTGCCAGCCGTAATAACCGTCGCCGATCCTGGTCGTTATATTGTCATAACCCATCTTCTGCAGGCGCGTGCGTGCCTGCAGACCAAGCGGTTCAACTATCTCTATGGTGAACACCTGTGCGGCCAGCTCTCCCAGGATAGCTGCCTGGTAACCGGAGCCGGTACCCAGCTCCAGTACTTTGCTATCCGGCTCAAGCTTAAGCATGTCGGTCATGATGGCCACGATATAGGGCTGCGATATGGTCTGCCCGTGGCCGATGGGCAAGGGCCGGTTCTCGTAGGCATACCTGCGTTCACCGGCGGGCACGAACTCGTGGCGCGGGACGCGTGCCAGCGCCTTTAACACGCGCGGGTCCAGCGCAGACTTGTTGAGCTCCATGCTGGTCTGCCTGACGTCTTCCTCAATCAGTCGGACGAGGTTGAGTCGGTCGGTTTCTGTCGGGTCTGAGGCGCGGGCTGGCAGCACGCAAATCAGTATCATCAGCGCTGCCATCAACCCGGATAAGTTGGAACGAATCTTCATCGCGATCTCTCCTGTCAATAATTACCGCGTAAAGCCAGGGCGAAGCGTATATATAAGAATATGTGTCTTGGCTTGCAAGCTTCAAGCAGACAATTCATTTTTCAGCCGGTACTACTCTTTCTTGGACTTCTCCCACTTGTCCCATTTCTTGAAGCGCTTGCGGCAGTACTTTCTCAGCGCATCGTAGTTTTTGAAATACAGATCGAAGTCCTCTTCACCGGCAAGACCGTCAATCTCGCAGCTGTCGCTGGTATGATCACGGCAGATTTTCGGACGCGTCTCGTAGATGCCGCAGTTGCCATTTGGCTTGAGGTGCGTGCAGGGCATGGTCATCAACAGGAACCAGCCATCTTCATCCTTGTAGGCTTCCGTATGTTTATGCGATACCTGCCAGAGCAGAACGTCAAAGTCTTCCCGCGACTTGGGCGTATCTATCTGCTGGGTGAAATAGGTACAGCACCATGATCCCGTGCAGCGTTCGCAGGGGTTATCTACTTTTACTGGAATTGTCTTGGCCATATGGACTGCAATCTATCCGAATTTGTGCGTGCCCTCAATGTTACGCCTGTTGATTCGATGGGTAACTGTCGATTAAGCACTGCCACTGTATCTGGGAAGTCGTGCTAAAGCATTGACCGGCAGCCATGCAATAACAAATCTGGCCATCCTTGATCGTCATGCGCGAGCAGCGTTTTTTGTTGCAATGTAACGGTTTCAGATGTTCTATTGTTATTCCCCGATAACGAAGGCCCTGCCTGTGAAGCTGGCACTGAAATTACTCCTTACCGTCCTGACTGCAGCGGCCGCTGCCGGCCTGATATGGATGACGCT
>JARFQC010000043.1 GCA_029287965.1 Arenicellales bacterium | reverse complement strand
TGTGTGCATCCCGGTTCACATGTTATCAAGGGTTTTGATGCGGTTGTTCGTAGCTGGGCGCATATATTTACCGATGCGGCACCTACGGACCTGAAATTACGCGTGATACAGCGGCATCGTGATGGTGATATTGCGGTGCATGTATTGGAAGAACACATTTCTGTGCGTGGTAGTGATGTGCCGGCGGCGATTGTTATCGCGACCAATCTGTATAGAAAATATGAGGATGGCTGGTTGATTGTTCAGCATCATGCCTCGTTGATTCAATCGCAGCATGAAGGCCAGACCTTGCAATAGGTAATATATTGTCAGAAGCAAAACTGGGGTCAGATCCCAGTTTTCTCTAATATAAGAATAAACTGGGATCTGACCCGGGTTTTTGGGATAGTCCAATCTGTCCTCTATTGCCCGAACAGGCCATAGTGATAAGCGCCTTCGATTACGCCGCTTGTGTAATAGCCGCTGAGGTTTTTAAAGCCGCCCTCGGCATGATAGATACGCAAATCAGGGTTGGATTCGGCTGCCTGCATGACTCTGGACACGAGCTGCTCGTCCGCATTGCGGACGAGTACACCGCAAAAGCCAGCAGTCAACGGCAACACGTCATTACCACTGTCACCGCAGAACACAACGTCCGCGATGTTTGCACCGAGTTCGCCTGCGATGTATTCCAGAGCGGTCTGTTTGGTTGCGCTGTTAGGTAGAAAGTCGAGCAGACCTTTACCGGATTGCGAGTCAAAGCTGTAGACAATGGCCTCGTCAAATTGATCCTTTACTCGTGCATCGACGGTTTCAAGTATTACCGCGCTATTGTTGTGATCGACATAGTAGCTTTGCTTGAACGGTCCGCAATGTTCACGCTCCTGCTCGACCAGGCCGCCGATACCCGCTACAGCATTGCGGATGTCCTCGGCGTTCCAGCGCGGGCTCCTCTGCCTGACCAGCTGGTTCCAGCCTTCGTCATCAAGCCAGCGGCCCTGCTCGTATTTGCGAATCGAGGTGCCGACGTCACCAATCAACACGTGTGGGTAGCGGATGCCGTATTGCCGAATGGCGTTCTCGGACAGGGCCAGGTTCCGACCGGTGACATAAACCACGTGCACGCCGTGTTTCTCGGTCAGTTCGTTAAACAGATCTATTGCGCCGGGATCTTCCTGCCAGCTGCCGTTGGGTAACAGGGTGCGGTCAAGATCGGTGGCAAGAATTTTCATCAGTGTACTCCAAAAGGATACGGGGCTCTTTATTAAAACGACATCAGTATCTGTGCACCGTTGCCGGTGTCCTGTGACACGGTAAAGCGGTGCGTGTGCAGGTCGGCGCGCAGTGTGACCGAGGCATCCGGGTGCCGCCAGCATAGTTGCAGCTGGTGAGGTTCGCAGTCGATAACCTGCATCTCGCCGGTAAAAGCAGGTGACTTATTACGCAGCCTGATCAACTCAATCTGGTCCTTAACGATATCGCGTTTGAGCCCATTCTCGATGTCGATCAGGTGCAACGTCGTGCGGTTGATTTCCTTGTGACCTGCTGTGCGCCCCCTGTTTGCCGCAGCGTAATCATTGGTGCCGGCGAACAGGTCCAGATACCATACCTGTGGCACGCCGGGCATGAACATCTGGATTGCGCGAGCCAGGCGTAACTTCTGCTCATCCTCGCCGAGCGCGCTGAAGAAAGTCGCGTTTACCTGGTAGTATGCGATCTTCTTGCCGTTTGCATCGTACAGGTTCTTGGTCAGACCTCCCCGGTCGATAATGCGTTGTACGGTTTCATCAATCAGTTCATCCGAAAGCAGGCCGGGACGGTAGGTGCCACCAACCATGATGCCCTTAAGGTCCATTACAGGAATACCGTCATGGCTACCAAGCATGTTGATAGTTTGCAGATTGTTGTTACGGATATCCGTAATCCACTGCAGCAGCGCTTCGTTCCTGCCACGGTCGAGCGCATCGATCACGAGGCCGGGGAAAAAGAAATCATAAATCGGATAGCCTTCGCGAGCAATTTCCTCGTGAATGCCGGCGCCGTATTCGGAGTGAATTTCGGGGAAGATGACCAGGTTGTATTTTTGGGCTATGCCACGTAACCGCTTTAGGTACTCCCAGGTCCCCGGGCGGTTGAAGAAGTTCGGCTGCCCGGGTTCCTTGTGCAGGTAGGCGAAGGCGTCCAGGCGGATGATTTTCGCGCCGTATTCTCTGAGCTTGCGCAGAGTTTCATCGTAGAACGACCATACCTGTTCAGAGCGAGCATTTAGGTCCATCTGGCCGAGGAATTCACGTTTGTGGCAGACCGCCGCGATCAGGTCTTCCTTGCTCAGATTGACGCCGCATCTGGCAATTTCTTCCACATCGGCCGATTCCAGCTGCCCCTTGTCCTTGATAACCACCTTGATGTGATCGGCGATTTCCGACGCGGCAACCGGGTCCATACCCTTGATGTTTTCAAAGTCCTGCGCGTTAATTTCATTGAATTCCACTTTTTGATAAAAGGTATTCCAGTAGGTTTGCAGGGAACCGTCCGGAAAACGTAATTTCAGGAGTGGTAACTCAGGCTTGCGCATGAACAGCTTGTCGATGTATTCCTTGTCTGGAACAATATGATCGTTGGGTCCCATTGTGCCGTGGTCTTTCCAGAACTCATTCCAGTCGATGAAAAAGTCCCGGTAATCTGACTCCTTGCCTTTTTCCAGCAGATCGACAAACTGAGGTGAGCGTACCGACAGATGATTCAGTACCAAATCGAGTTTGACCTCGATACCCAGCTTTTCCAGCTCTTTCAGATCCTCTGGGGTGACCAGTTCTTCATTTAGATCGTAATCGATAATGGAAAAGCCGCGGTCGAGGTCGCTGTGAAAAAAGGTCGGCAGTATGTAGAACAGCGAGAACAAATCTGCCATTTCCGGGCGTTTTAGAAAATCGATCATTTGCGACAGGTTGCAGCCAATACTGTCCGGATAGGCGTTCAGCATGACACCGCTGGGCAAGGTTTGTGTTACGGGCACTGATACTTGGGCCATGTTGTCTCTCAATACGAGCGTGGTTCAGGCTACCTTTCCATATTTCGGTTTGAAATTCAATTCAGTCGCGAAGGGATAATAGGGGACAGACCACGATTAATGACAGTCCTCACTACCTTATTTATATTTCTAAAAACTTGGTCTGTCCCTGTTTTTTTTCCGTTTTTTAACTGGGGTCTGACCCGGGTTTTCTGCTGTGGCGCATGGTTAGGCGAAGCTGCTTGCATTAACGGTACTTGGCGGATGTAATGAATTGCCCGAAGGACTCGCACCAGATAATGACGCTAGTGAAGTTCGACGGATCAATGCCTGGCGGCACGTCCACAATGAAATTCTCGAATGTCTTAACGTCGCCTATACGAACCATAGTGCTCTTAAGACGATTGAAGTCGGCTTCAGTCTCAATGAATTCGGGAGAAAGATAGAGTTTGTAATCAGGGCCAGGCGCAAGCTTGCCCATAAGGCTAATGAATTTGGGACCAACTGAAACCGTACCTTCCCCCCAATGCAAAGCATCGCTATCTTTCAGATCCCTCCGGAATTGAGCTGTATACCTGGCTTGCGAAGACATTGCCTTTATCTTTGCCTCGCTTGGAGCAGGCGGGGCGATAAGAATGGGTAGCGCATATATTCCGACACCGAACCCTATGATACCTACGGTGCAATGTGTTGCAATAAGTAATGCCACGGTACGTAATTTCATCAATGACCCCAAGATGTGTGGTT
>JARFQC010000019.1 GCA_029287965.1 Arenicellales bacterium | reverse complement strand
GGCCGTCTTAAGATACGCCCCATAGAAGTCCTGTGAACTGATGCCCACCATCGGGTCGACAAGCACTGAACCGCCTGGACCGAAGAAAACGACCACCGGCACCAGGTAAACCTCGTACCGGAACGCCAGGTCCTGCATGGTTGTTTGTCCGCCATCGAAGCCCGTGACCCGTGCATCGCTGGTTGTCTTCAGCTCACGGATAATAAGGCCCTGATTGCTCGGGTCATCCAGCAGCGGGCGCAGGTAAAGATCGCGCACGGTGTGGCAGAACTGGCAATAGTCCGCACTGAACATGACGATAAGCGGCTGACCGTTGCAGCCGGCCCGGACCGCGTCTGCAGCCAGATCCCGTACCGGCTGGAGTGCCGGTGCACCGTAAGACGGCGCCGTCACCAGCAGCAGGATCAGCAGTACGCAGCGCTTCAGCATTTCAAACCAACGTTGCCCATCGAATTATGGTCACCTATCATCACGCATCACTCGTTACTTTCACCTTCAGGCCATTTTAAACAGACAGGGACCCAGATTGAAAACACTACGCATAGGAACACGAAAAAGCCCGCTCGCCCTGTGGCAGGCAAACTTTATAAAGTCGGCACTTGAAGCCCGCCACTCCGGGCTGAATTGCGAGCTGGTGACGATGTCCACGGAAGGAGACAGAATACTCGATACCCCGCTGGCAAAGGTTGGCGGCAAGGGGCTGTTCATCAAAGAACTGGAACAGGCGCTGTGGGACGGCCGTGCCGACATCGCCGTGCACTCGATGAAGGATGTCACCGTCGACCTGCCTGAAGGCCTGCACATTCCGGTCATCTGCGAACGCGAACTGCCCTGGGACGCCTTCGTGTCCAACAAATATGCCACCTTTGACGAACTGCCGGAAGGCGCCCGGGTCGGCACATCCAGCCTGCGCCGACAGATGCAGCTGTCCAGCGCCCGACCCGACCTGGAGATCATCTCCCTGCGCGGCAACGTCAACACACGTCTCGCCAAGCTCGATGCCGGTGACTACGATGCCATAATCCTCGCCGCTGCCGGCCTGATTCGTCTTGAAATGGCAGAGCGCATCAGCGAAACACTCAGCCCGGACGTATCCCTGCCGGCAGTGGGCCAGGGCGCCGTGGGCATCGAATGCCGTGCCGACGACGACGAAACACTCGCATTGCTCCTGCCGCTTGATCATGCACCGACCCATGCCCGTGTACTGGCAGAGCGTGCCATGAACGCCGCACTGGAAGGCGGCTGCCAGGTACCCATCGCCGGCTTTGCCGAAATTCATGACGATGCTATGCATATACGCGGTATCGTCGGCACCCCGGACGGCTCGCGCATGCTGCGTGCTGACATCGCCGGACATGTCCGCGATGCCGCCAGCCTGGGCAACGAACTGGCCACGCAGCTGCTCGACCAGGGTGCCGGTGAGATACTGAAAGCCGTATACAACGGCTGAAACGACATGCCCGGCAAGGCGCTTGCAGGCTGCACGATCGTGATTACCCGGCCCGGCGCCAGGGCCTCGACCCTGCTGGCGCGTCTCGCTGATGAAGGCGCTGATGCCGTACATTTCCCGACCATCAGCATAGATCCACCGGACGTTCCGCTCTCGATAGATGCGCTCAGGCCCGATGTCAATCAATGCGACATCGTCATATTCATCAGCCCTAATGCCGTCAGTTATGGCCTGCCCGTCATCGGACAGGCAGGCGGGCTGTCGGACAACACCCGGATAGCCGCAGTAGGTCGCAGCACGGCCGAGGAGCTGGCCAGGCACGATAAACCGGCTGACTATGTACCTGAATCCGGCGCCAGCAGCGAGGCACTGCTGGATGTCCTGGCTGCAGAAGATGTGGCCGGCCAAAAGATCCTGATATTCCGCGGTAACGGCGGCAGGGAACTGCTTGCCGAAACCCTGCGCGCGCGGGGTGCGCATGTCCGGTACATAGAATGCTACCGGCGCGGCCTGGCGGATACCGACCCGGACATCCTCGCAAAGCTGTGGTCGGGAAACGGCATTGATGCCCTTATCGTGTCGAGCGCGGACGGGCTCAGAAATCTGCATTTACTGGTAAACGCCGCTGACCATGACCGTTTGCGGGCAACACCAGTCTACGTCGTTTCCCCGGCAATGGTGGAACTGTGCGGCAATCTGGGGTACAACTCAATAATACTAATGGACTCACCACGGGATGATGACGTGTTGTCGGCGCTGCGTAAGCAATGCCGGCCTGGTCAATAAGCTGGAAACCGGACCCGATATGACAGAAAAAGAATCAGCGCAGGAATTGCCCGACCTTGGCGAAGAGCAGCAGGCTGCCCCGGAAGAGACACCCGAACAGCCGCGCAAACCAGCCGGTGCCGGCAAGGGGACGACCTTCCTTGCCTTTATCTCACTGCTGCTAGGCGGCGGCGCACTCGCTGCATCCGGCTATATCTGGTTGACGATTCAGAACAGCCAGCAGCAGACTGCCAGCCGCATCAGCACCCTGGACAAGGCCGTGCAGTCCACCCGCAACGAACTGGACAATGCAACGGGGCGCATACATGCTGACATCAAGCGCATCGATGACGACAACCGGGGCCTGAAGGCCTCGATTGACCGGGCCTATGAACAAATCGGCACTACGCACGACCAGTGGTCCGTCGAAGAAGTACACCAGCTGCTGGTACTCGCATCAGATCAACTGACCCTGGCTGGCAATGCACCCGGCGCCCTGGCCGCGCTGAAGATCGCCGACCAGCGCATCCTCGACAGTGGCGAACCTGTGCTGCAACCCGTACGTGAACAGCTTGCCCGAGACATTGCCAGCCTCGAACAGGTGGAACAGATCGACCTGGCCGGCATCAGTCACCGCCTCAAGGCACTGGAAAAAAGCATTGACGAACTGCCCCTGTCGACCCGGACGAGCATGCCGGCATCCGCTGGCCAATCGACAGGAAAGCCGGAGGACGCGACAGAAGCCGGCCAGAAGACGGTCTGGCAGCAGCTGGGCAGCGACCTGTCCGGCCTGGTGCGAATCCAGCGCCTGGATCAACCGACCGTACCGTTGCTGCCTGCCGAGCAGCAGTATTTTGTGCGTGAAAACATAAAGGCCAGGCTGACCACGGCGCGCATCGCACTGCTGCGCGGTGAACAGAAGGTCTATCTTGAAAGCCTGCAGCAGGCCCAGCACTGGGTCACGGAATACTTCGATGCCGGGTCCCAGTCTGCGCAGTGGCTGGCTGCCGAGCTCACTGCCCTGGCCAACATCAACACTGCACCGCAGCTGCCTGACATTACCCGCTCACTGGCCAGCCTGGAGAGTGCCGTCAGCGAGACGGCCAGACCATGAAAATCGTACTCCTGCTGTTTGCAGCGCTGGCAACGGGCATCGCCGTCACCCAGCTCGTCGACGATCCCGGTTATGTCCTGATCAGCAGACAACCCTGGTCACTGGAATCCACGCTGGGCATCTTTCTGCTGGCCGTGCTGTTGCTGTTTGCGCTGAGCTACCTGTTGATCCGGTTCCTGGTCAACCTGTTCCACACGCCTGCGCGCATCGGTCAATGGTCACAACAACGCCACACCCGGCAGGCACTCGAGACGCAGCGGCGCGGCCTGTCGGCGCTGATCAGTGGCGACTGGGCGAAAGCAAGAAAACTGCTGCTGAAAAACATAGACAGCACGCCGCATCCTTCAGTCAACTACCTGGCGGCCGCCTGGGCAGCACAACAACAGGGTGATGATGAAGAGCGCGACAGGTGGCTTGCCCGTGCCAGCGAAGGCAGCGATGACGCCGATATGGCGCCGGGCATCCTGCAGGCCCGCCTGCAGATACAGGCCGGCCAGACAGAACAGGCACTGGCCACTGCGAATGCACTGCACCGCGCCGATCCGTCCAACGTGACCGTTATCCGCCTGCTGCTGGGGCTGCTGGAAGAAACCGGCGACTGGACAACACTGGCCGGTTTGCTGAAGACAGCTGAGAAACACAACGCCCTGCCGGCTGACGAACTCGAAGAAACATCCAAACGCGTTATCGAGCAGATGCTGGCGACCAGCAGCATCGACGAGCTCGATGCACGCTACAACATGATAAGCAAAAAGCAGCGCAAGGATGAGCGGGTAGTTGCCAGCATGGCGCGTGCGCTGAATCGCTTTGAAGCCTTCGACCGCAGCGAGGTCATGCTCCGCGCTGCGATTAAAAACGGATGGTCCGACGAGCTGGTCGAATTGTACGGAGAAACCCGCAGCAGCGACCCGTGCTCGCAGTTGAAACAGGCCGAAGCATGGGCCGGCGATCATCCACTGAACAGCATCCTGATGCTGGCGCTGGGTCGCCTGGCCATGCGTGCACAGCTATGGGGTATGGCGCGCAGCTACCTCGAGGTCGCGGTGCACAATGACGACAACGCCGACGCCCTGCTGGAAATGGGCTGGCTGCTGGAAACACTCAATGAAAACGAACAGGCCCGCGCCATGTTCCGTCGCGGCCTGGAAATGACATCGGGTAACACCCGTGACCAGTCTATCCCGGATCAGATCACGCGCATCAGCACAACGACAGATGATTCGATCGACAGTAGTGTGACTCAGGCACCGTCACTGGTGTATTCAAACGAATCGAAATAGAGCCTTCCCTCTTCCAGGCCATGATGCGGAAACAGCTTCTGGATCGCGCTGATCATGGGCGGCGGTCCACTGGCATAAACATCGTAGGCGGACAGGTCCGGATAGTCGTTTACCACGGCCTCGTGCACCCACCCGGTTGCCCCCTGCCAGTCGTCCGAGTCCTGCGGTTCTGACAATACCGGCGTGTATTGCAGGCACTCGAGCCGCCCGGCCCACGCGTTCACATCATCCTCCAGGTAAAGGTCTTCTTCTGCACGCACACCCCAATAAAGGTGCAACGGCCAGTCACAATCACCTTCCATAACCTGTTCGATAATGCTCTTCATCGGTGCCAGGCCCGTGCCCCCGGCGATAAGTATGGCCGGACGATCGCTGTCCTCACGCAGGAAAAAGGTACCGAATGGCCCCTGCAATCGCAGCATGTCCTTCTCCTGCATTGCCTCAAATACCTGGGTAGTAAAATGTCCGCCCGGCACCTTGCGGATATGGAACTCCAGCTGGTTGCCGCGCGACGGTGGATTGGCCATGGAAAAACTGCGGCGCTTGCCGTTGCGCAGCAGGAAGTCAACATACTGCCCGGCACGGAAACGCAATGCCTCGTTGGGCGGCAGGCTCAGTTCCATAAACATGACGTCATGGCTGAGTTTTTCCAGCCGCTTGACCCGGGTAGGCAGGGTGCGTATCTCGATATCGGCAACGGCATCGATCGTCTCGACATCCAGTTCCACGTCGCTGCGTGAACTGGCCTGGCAGCACAGGATATAACCCTGTTCACGCTGCGCGTCACTAATGACCTCCTGCTTGACCTCACCCATTTCGATTTCACCGCTGACCACGCGCGCCCGACAGCTGCCGCAGAAACCGTTCCTGCAGTTATGCGGGATGACAATGCCGGCACGCAATGCTGCGGCCAGCAGGTTTTCGTCCTGTTCCGCGGTGAAACTTTCACCGCTGCTGCTGATAGTGACTCTATCTGTCATTTTTTCTTCCGTGCTAATCTCGCCAGTGGCTGGATTGTAGCGTTTATCCTTTACCCGAGTATCCCTGCGAAATGCCTGAATTACCCGAAGTCGAAACCACCTGCCGTGGCATCAGCCCACTCGTTACCAACCTGCCCATAACGGGAGTACGGGTGCATGATGCAAGGCTGCGCTGGCCGGTTCCTGTCAGACGGCTTGAGCAGAGGCTGCCGGGCAGCAGCTTCGTTTCAGTCAGGCGGCGGGCAAAGTACCTGCTCCTCGATACAGGCCGGGGCCACGTGATTATACATCTGGGCATGTCCGGCAGTCTGCGCGTCGTTGACTCGGATACGCCGCTGGAAAAACACGACCATGTCGAAATCCTGCTCGCCGATCGCCATTCACTGCGACTGCGCGATCCACGCCGTTTCGGTGCGGTTCTGTGGACCGAGGAAGACCCTGCCCTGCATAAGCTGATTGCTCACCTGGGGCCGGAACCGCTTGGACCTGATTTCACCAGCGAGCATCTCCATCGCGCAACGCGCAAACGGCGCCAGGCCATCAAGAGCGTAATCATGGATGCGAGGACAGTTGTCGGTGTCGGCAATATCTATGCCTGCGAATCCCTGTTTCGTGCCGGTATACGTCCCGGCCGCGCCGCGGGACGCTTGAGCAGGATGGAAAGCCAGCGCCTTACCGCTGAAATCCGGCAGGTATTGAAAGAAGCCATCCATGCCGGCGGTACAACGCTGCGTGATTTCGCCAACTCCGACGGGAAACCGGGGTACTTCAAGCAGTCATTGTATGTTTACGGACGAGAAAACGAAGCCTGCCAGCGCTGCGACACCTCGATCAAGCGCCGCATCATCGGCCAGCGTTCCACCTTCTACTGTCCCGACTGCCAGAAATAGCCATGCCGCCGCCAGGCTAGCTGGCTTGTGTTTTCAGGGCAAACGCCTATAGTTACCAAGGATAACAAGTGCTTAACACACAAATAGCGGGGCAAACCTGCACCACGGGATGAGGAGATAGCGGATGACCAGCCAGGGAATCATTGACCAGTTCGAAGACTACAGTGCCTGGCGCATGGAAGTCCGTGATGCCATAGGACGTTTCCGCGACTCGGCTAAATCACAGGACCTGACCAATGCCCAGACCGACCAGCGCCTGGACCAGATTATCAGTACGCTGGATGACGACAAGCTGTACATTGCTTTTGTCGCCGAGTTCTCACGCGGCAAATCCGAACTGATCAACGCCATATTCTTTTCCACCCTGGGTAAACGCGTACTGCCCTCGAGCGCCGGGCGTACCACCATGTGCCCGAGTGAACTGATGTACGACGCTGATCTGGAACCGGGCATCCGGCTGCTGCCCATCGATACCCGTACCACGGGTACCAGCATACAGGAATACAAGAACCAGCCGGAAGAATGGACCTTCTTCCCGCTCGATACGGGATCGCCGCAGCAGATCACTGCCGCGCTCAACCACGTCACCGAAGTCGACTCGGTCGAACCGGCGTACGCCCAGGAACTGGGCTTGCACATTACCGAAGACGAAGGCCATGACGACGGGCTGCACCTGGACAGCACCGGCCACGTGGAAATACCGCGCTGGCGCCATGCGATCATCAACTTCCCTCATCCACTGCTGGAGAAGGGCCTGGTCATCCTCGATACACCGGGGCTCAATGCCTTGGGAGCGGAGCCGGAACTCACACTCAACATGCTGTCCAGCGCTCACGGTGTCATGTTCATACTCGCCGCCGATGCCGGCGTAACCAAGTCCGACCTCGCAGTATGGCGCGATCATATCAACATGGGATCTGATGGACCGGCATCAAAAGGCAGCATCGTCATCCTTAACAAAATCGACGTACTGTGGGACGACCTGCGTGACGACAGTGAAATAGATGATGAGATAGCCGGCCAGTGTGACCTGACAGCCAGGATTCTGCGTGTCGATCCCGACATGATATTTCCGGTGTCGGCACAGAAGGCACTGGTGGGCAAGATCACCGACAACCGGGAACTGCTGGATAAGAGCCGTCTGGGAGAACTCGAAACGGCCCTGTCGGACATGCTCATCCCGGCCAAGCGTGACATCGTTGCTGAAAACATCCGCCAGGACATGGACGAACTCGAGGTCTCGATCAACACCCTGATTCAGCAACGCCTGGAGGGTGTCGACGAACACATATCTGAACTGGACAGCCTGAGCAACAAGAACTCGGAAGTCATCGAAAACATGCTCGAAAAGGTCAAGACCGACAAGACCCACCTGGAAAAAAGCCTGCAGCGCTTCCAGGCCACGCGCAGCATCTTCACCCGCCAGACCGTGCAGCTTTACCAGCAGCTGGATCCGAAGGCGATGGAAGCCACGATTGCGAATACACGCAAGAACATGAAAATCAGCTTTACCAGTCGCGGCATCAAGGCGGCCATGCAGGAATTCTTCGGCGTCATCTACCAGTCACTGGACCAGGCAGCCGCCCAGTCGAACGAGATCAAGGAGATGATGCAGGGCGTCTACCGGACGTTCCAGGAGGAACACGGCCTGGCCAATATCCGTCCCGGCGGTTTCTCGACGCGCAAGTACGTGCGCGACGTCAAGGCGCTGGAATCCAGCAGCGAGCGATTCATCAAGACCACTTCCCTGGTCATGCTCGACCAGGGTGTTCTGACGTCACGCTTTTTCGATTCGATTTCGGCACGTATCCGGCAGATATTCCAGATGGCCAACAAGGATGCCGACAACTGGCTCAAAACCATCATGTCGCCGATGGAATCCCAGATCCGGGAGCACCAGGTTCAGCTGCGTCGGCGCCTCGAGAGCATCAAGCGCATACACAAGGCAACCGACACGCTGGATGACCGGCTCTCCGAACTCAAGTTTGTCCGTGACGGGGTACTGGAACAGAAGACACGCCTGGAGGAACTGCGCAACGCCATGCTGAGCGTGCTGGAACGGCCCGCAGCCATAACCCACGATGCACAGGAAAGTGCCTGACAGCCAGGTCACAGGATAAAACGACTCAACCCTGCACGTGTTAATCGGCCGCTGCTGCATCACCGTAGCAAGCCGATGGGCTTCAGTTCATTGAGGCTACATTGGAGAGGGATTCGATCAGCCTGACTTCTGCCTTGCCCTGGTTGCGGGGATCACTTGCCGCCCGCATTTCACCGGTTCTTCGGTTCATCCAGATAGCCTGCATATTGCCGTAGCTGCGTTCGCGCTCCTGCAGCACATAACCTTTTGACTCCAGGTCAAACTGCTCGTCCTCCCCGATGGCCCCCGGCTCGAACTGGACCACATCAGGACGATACTGGTGATGGTAGCGGGGCAGTGCTACCCAGTCGGCCACGCTGCTGTCACTATGAAGATAGTCGAGCATCGCCAGCAGCACCATGGTGATAATACGGCTGCCGCCAGGCGTACCGATCACCACGACTTCATCTCCACGTTCGATGAACGACGGCGTCATACTGGAAAGCGGGCGCTTTCCCGGTGCGATGGCATTCGCCTGCTGGCCGGTCAGTCCCCACACGTTGCCCGTGCCGGGACGGGTAGCAAAGTCGTCCATCTCGTTGTTCAGTGTCACCCCTGTCCCTTCAGCGACAATTCCCGAACCGAAGTAATAGTTAAGGCTCAGCGTTGCCGCGACGCGATTGCCATCTGCATCGATAATCGAGAAATGAGTCGTATCACTGCCCTTGGCTCGCGCCTCGACCGGCGTTTCGACAGGGCTGGCTTCATCGCCTATGCCGGCGGCCAGCTCATCCAGGTAGTCCGTTGACAGCAGCTTGTCCAGATCGATGCGGGTGTAGTCCGGGTCGCCCATGTAGAGCGAACGATCCCGGTAGGCGCGGCGCATGACCTCGATGACTTTCTGACGACGCTGCCGAGCGTCCAGTCCTGCGTACTCCAGCGTATCGAGCATGCCCAGCATCTGCATTATGGCCACGCCCCCTGATGACGGCGGAGGGGAAATGATCAGCCTGGCATCGCGATACTCGCCGATCACCGGGTCTCGTTCAATCACCCGGTAATCGTCGAGATCCAGCCGTGTCCATATGCCACCCTGCCGGCGAACACTGCTGACCAGTTTCCTGCCCACCTCACGGGAATAAAAACCGTCGCGCCCGTGGCGTGCCAGCTGGCGCAGCGTTTCGGCGAGCTCGGGTTGACGTATCAGCGTACCTTCAACAGGCAGGCTGCCATCAGGGGCCAGAAAAATTTTCTGCGCGGCTGGGGTAAGGTACTTAAGTCGGCTCTCGAGTATGCGTATGTAGCGGGGGTAAGCGGCAAATCCCTCTTCTGCCGCACGAATGGCGGGTGCGAGCGATGTACGCAGCGGTAACAGGCCATAGTGCCTGGCCAGGTGGTCTATCGCGGCAGGCGTACCGGGTATCCCGGCGGCCAGCGCCCCGTACAGCGATGCCCCCGGAACCGGGTCACCATTTTTATCCAGGTACATATCGGCTGTGCTCGCAGCCGGGGCACGCTCACGCCCATCTACCATGACCTGTTTTTTGTCGCTGTCCCGATGCAGCAGCCAGAATCCTCCACCCCCCAGCCCTGATCCCGTGGGCTCTACAACGGCCAGTGTGGCCGCCACGGCGATGGCAGCGTCAAAGGCGTTGCCACCTTTCTCGAGGACTTCGAAGCCGGCACGGGTTGCATCAGGATGGGCGCTTGCGATCGCAGCCGGCGCGCTCTCTGCCCAGGCAGGTCTTGCAGCAAGGAGACTGACAATAAAAATGCCGCAGAACATGCGTCCTGCGGCATTGAGAAGCTTCAATAGGGTAACCGGTGAGTTAATTTGTGCTTCACCCGTGCAGCTTGTGATACTTCTCCATCAGCATTTCTTCAGTCTCTTCGTGATCCGGATCTTTTGGTATGCAGTCTACCGGGCATACCTCAACACACTGCGGCGTATCATAGTGACCGACGCACTCGGTACATTTGTCAGGATCAATTTCGTATATTTCTTCGCCCTGGTAGATCGCCTCGTTGGGGCACTCGGGTTCGCAGACATCACAGTTGATGCACTCATCAGTAATGATTAATGACATGGCTGATCGCTCACTTTGTAACGGGTATTGCAGCCGGGCAGGCTGAATTAATAACCGCTAATATTACCAGTATGCTCAACAAACGAGTAGCATAAATTTGTTAGTCTCATTAGGTGTAGGGACACTTGCCCATGCACTATGACTTGAATTTTCCGGCCAGTGCCTGCCCGACTTCAGGCGGGACGAAGTCACCTACCTCACCACCCAGCGCGGCAACTTCCTTTACCAGCGAAGAGGACAGGAATGCATAGTGTTCCGAGGGGGTTAAAAAGGCGGTTTCGATTTCAGGATCCAGGTGGCGATTCATCGCAGCCAGCTGGAACTCGTATTCAAAATCGGATACCGCACGCAGACCACGCAGTATGACGCTGGCGTTGTGCTCGCGTACGCACTCAACAAGCAGGTTGTCAAAACCGATAACCGTCACGTTGTCGATTTCAGCCGTCACAGCACGAATCAATTCGACCCGCTCTTCCAGGGTAAACAGGGGTACCTTGTCAGGGTTTGATGCGGCGGCAATGATGACCCTGTCGAACAGGTAAGTTGCCCGTTGTATCAGGTCGACATGACCCAGGGTAATCGGGTCGAATGTGCCCGGATATAATGCTATTGCCATATATATGCCGTTATTCCATTGCCGGTCCGGCAAGGCAATATGCCACCTGCCCCGCCTGCTTCTGTCTAAGCATAGCCCAGCCATCCGGCAGGGTCACGGACGGCAACTCCTTTTCCGATTCGATATACATCAGCGCATCATCGGCGAGACAGGAGTGGCGGGCCAGCAGCATGATCGATTCGTTCAGCATGCCGAGGCGAAACGGCGGATCAAGAAACACGATGTCCCAATGGCCACCTACCTGGCGAAGAAACCTGCGCGCATCCATGCTATAGACCGCCTGTTTCGTGTCGAGGCTGGCGAGGTTGCGTTTGAGCAAACGCGATGTGGCACTATCCGCTTCGACAAAGTCGACACGCTGTGCGCCGCGCGACAATGCTTCGATGCCGAGGATGCCGCTGCCGGCAAACAGGTCGAGGCAGTGCGCTCCGGTTATCCGGTCCTGCAGCCAGTTGAACAGCGTTTCCCGCACTGCGTCAGGGGTAGGTCTTACCTGGCTGCTCGCGGCGGGAGAGTCGATTTTCCGGCCACGCCAGTCACCGCCGATAACTCTCAGGCGGCGCGGCTTCATTTACCTCCGACTACCACGGTCACCATGCCGTCCATGGACAGCGTGGACTTCATCGCTTTAATCACCTGTTCACGGCTGACGGCGTTGATGTTATCGATATACGTATCGAGATAATCCACGGGCAGATCGTAAAAACCCATCATGGCCAGCGTACCGACCATTTTCTTGTTCGAATCGATGGTTAGCGGGAAGCCGCCGGTGATGTTTTTCTTCGCCATCTCGACTTCTTCAGGTGACGGCCCCTTGTCAATAAATTCCCGGATCACATCGCGGGTGACAGTCAGTGCCTCATCGACCTGCTTGTTCTTTGTTTGCAGGCTGGCAAGGTACGGTCCTTTTTGCTGCATGGGTAGGAAATAGCTGTGTGCACCGTATGACAGCCCGCGCTTCTCGCGGATTTCATCCATCAGGCGCGACTGGAATCCGCCGCCACCGAGGGCATGGTTGCCGACCTTGAGCGCAAACACACGTGGATCAGAACGCTTGACGGCGATATGCGCCAGCATGATATGTGACTGGGTTGACGGAAAGTCTACCCGCGTCTCATCGGCGGCAATCGCCGGTACCTGTGGCAACAGCTCGGCACGCTTACCCTTGCCCAGCTTGCCGGAAATCCGGTTGGCCAGCTTTTTCGCCTGGGCCATGTCGAGGTCCCCGACCAGGGCGATAACCAGGTTGTCGGCCGTGTAGTAGCGGCGGTGGAAATCCACCAGGTCCTGGCGGGTTATGGCCTTCAGCCCTTCACGCGTTCCGATGGCGAAATTTGCATAGGGATGCCCGGCGTACAGCTTGCTGAACAATTTGCGCTTGGCAACCGTGCCGGGATTCTGCAAAGCATGGTCGAGGGCCTGCAGGGCCCGCGAACGTTCCCGGTCGAGGCTTTCCTGTGGAAACGACGGGTCTGCGACCAGCTGCGCCAACAGGTTTGAGACCGGCTCGAGATAGCGGGGATCAGACAGGGTACGCAGACTGACAATCGCCATGTCGCGCAGGCTGCTGGTGGAGATTTCCGCACCCTTGTTTTCGAAGCCCTCGGCCACGGCCTTGGAATCCAGTTCACCGGTACCGTCCAGCAGCATATCGTTGGTCAGCATGGCCAGGCCATTACGCCCGGCCGGATCACGTGCGCCGGCAGCATCGAAGACCAGGCGCATGTCCACCATTGGCAATGCATGTGTCTCGATAAAATAGACCCGGGCACCGTTGTCCGTTAGCCAGTGATGTACATCCGGTGAGGCGATGGCCTGACCGGGCATCAGCAGCAACAGGCAGATCAGGTAATTGCGCTTCATTGGCCGGCTACCTCACTGGTGTTGACCGGCTGTGGATCGAGCACCGCTACGGTCATGTTGTCTTCATGGAAATATTTTTTCGCCACCGCCATAACCTGCTCGGCAGTCACCGCCTGCAGGCGTTCCGAATGCTGCTCGGTCAGACGCCAGTCGAACAGGGTCGACTCGAGCAGGCCGAGCTTCATACCCTGGTAGAAAATAGAATCCAGCTCGTAAGTGTCCGAGGCAACGATCTGTGCCTTGACGCGATCGAGCTCGGCAGGTGATACGGGCTCTGTCTTGAGTCGCTCTATCTGGGCCAGGATGGCCTGTTCCAGTTCCTCGACGGTTTTTCCGTCTGCCGGATTGCCATCGATAAGGAAATAACCGGCCAGGCGGGCAAAGGGATCATAATCGGTACCCGCAGCCGTGGCGACTTTCTCGGTGCGAATCAGCTGATCGAAGAAGCGCGCCGCATCGCCACCGTCCAGGATGCCGGACAGGATCTCCAGCGCATAAGGTTCCCACTCGTTGTCAGGCTGGTCGACTACCGCCGGAACATGGAACCCCATGAGCATGTAGGCGACATTGGCCGGCGCCTTGACACTAAGTCGCTGGACGCCATTTTGTTCCGGCACAGCAGGGCGATCCGGCATGTCCACGTCGGTAGACGGCACCTTGCCATAGGTTTCCTTTGCTGCCGCAATGACCTGCTGCGGATCGACATCTCCGGCGACGACAAGTATCGCATTGGCCGGGGTGTAGTAACGCTTATACCATTTCTCGAGATCTTCGAGTTCGAGTTTTTCCAGGTCGCGCATCCAGCCAATGATGGGCCGCCCGTACGGGTGATCGCGGAAGGCCCGTTTCATGAATTTTTCGTAGACCTTGCTTTCCGGCTTGTCCTCGGTGCGCAGACGCCGTTCTTCAATGACGACCTCGCGCTCCTTTTTGAATTCATCTTCATTCAGCAGCAGGTTCTGCATGCGGTCGGACTCGAGATCGAAACTGACCCCGAGGCGACTCTTTTCCAGCTTCTGGAAATATGCGGTGTAATCGCGCCCGGTAAAGGCATTGCCCGAACCGCCGTTTTCGGAGATGATGCGGTCGAATTCACCAGTCGGGTTGTTGCTCGTACCCTTGAACATCATGTGTTCGAGAACATGCGAAATACCGGTTATACCTTCCGGCTCATAGCTACCGCCTATGCGGTACCAGATTTGCGACACGACGACTGGTGCGCGGTGATCTTCCTTGATGAGTATTTTCAGACCATTGTCGAGCATGGCCTCGGTGACTGAATTTTCTGCTGATGACTTGCCACTCGCAGACATGATCGGCAACATTAGCAGGCTGACTGCCGCTAGCTTTAACAGGGAGACTGGATGCATGCTTCTAGTAATCCGTTGTGGGTGAGATAAGAAGGTTAACTGAAAAATACAGACACTGATTCGACGAAAAAATTCACTGCAGAATCACCGGAAAAAACAAGGGGATGCTACCATAGACACATCCAAGCCCAAATTCTTCTCGCGCCTGCGCGCGGGCCTGTCACGAACACGCGATTCACTGATCAGCGGCCTGGGCGGGGGCAAAAAGCTCGATGCCGCGGTTCTCGAGGAACTGGAAGACCAGCTCATCATGGCTGATGTCGGCCTCGACACCACATCCAGGATCATGCAGCAGCTTGACGACGTCATCAAGCGCCGTCGCATCACCGAGCTGGATGCACTTTATCCTGCGCTGGAAGAGGTCATTGCCGGCATCCTCGAGCCCAGCGCGGTAAAACTCGACATCGACCGCAGCAAACACCCCTACGTAATCATGACAGTAGGCATCAACGGCGCCGGCAAGACCACATCCATCGGCAAGATAACCAACATGCTCACCAGCCAGGGCTTTTCCGTTTTGCTTGCAGCCGGAGACACGTTCCGGGCAGCCGCGAGCGAGCAGCTCCAGGTCTGGGGCGAACGCAACGGCGTTGGCGTCATTGCCCAGGCACCGGGCGCCGATGCCGCGGCGGTAACGCATGATGCACTGGACGCTGCCATCTCGCGTAATGTCGACGTACTGATCATAGATACAGCGGGTCGCCAGCACACTTCAGGCGACCTGATGCAGGAACTGGAAAAGATCCATCGCGTTGCCAGCCGAAAACTGGAAGGCAGTCCGCACGAGGTTTTGCTGGTGCTGGATGCCGGCATCGGGCAGAACGCCCTCGCGCAACTGGAAGGTTTCAATAAAAGTGTTGGCGTCACCGGCCTCTGCCTGACCAAGCTGGACGGCACCGCCAAGGGCGGCATCGTGATAGCAATTGCCGACAGGACCGGCCTGCCCATCCGCTTCATCGGCGTTGGTGAAGGTATCGATGACCTGCAGGAATTCGATGCAGACGATTTCGTCAAGGCACTGATTGAACAATGATGATCGAACTCAGCAATGTTGCGAAGCGCTACCCGCAGGGTTTCGAAGCATTGCACAACATCAGCCTGCGCATCGAGGCCGGTGAAATGGTATTCCTCACCGGGCACTCCGGCGCGGGGAAAAGCACCCTGTTGAGGCTGGTGACCCGCATCGAGCAGGCAACGCGCGGCCAGGTCGTCATCAACGGCCAGAACCTGGGCAAAATGAAACCGCGTACGGTGCCGCATTTCAGGCGGTCTATCGGGATGGTCTTCCAGGATCACAAGCTGCTGCATGACCGCAATGTCTACGACAATGTCGCCCTGCCGCTGATCGCCAGCGGTTACCGCCCGCGAGACATTTCCCGTCGGGTGCATGCCGCACTCGATAAAGTCGGCCTGCTGAAGAAAGAGCTTTCGCTGCCCATCACACTCTCAGGGGGTGAGCAGCAGCGAGTCGGGATTGCCCGCGCGGTCGTCAATCGCCCCAACCTGCTGGTAGCCGACGAGCCCACCGGTAACCTGGATGCCCGCCTGTCCGACGAGATTTTCGACTTGTTCAACGACTTTAATTACCACGGTGTTACCGTGCTGGTCGCCACGCATGACCTGCGACACATCGAGCGGCTAAAAAAGCGCACCTTGCGCTTGCATCAAGGCAGCCTGCAAGACTGATGCTCTCATGGCTACATCATCACCTGCAATGCCTGAGCAGCACCCTGACCGGGCTGCTGCGCAATCCTTTTTCCAGCATCATGAGTATTTCAGTCATCGCCATAGCACTGGCCTTGCCGGGCGGACTTTATGCCGCGCTGGAGAACGTCAACGAGATCACTGTAGATTTCGAGCATGGCGCCAAACTGTCCCTGTTTCTCGAGAGGAACACAGACGCGCAGCAAGGTCGTAAGCTGGCACAGAAACTGACTGGCCATGCGGCCGTACAGCATGTAGAAATCATCACCCCTGAAGAAGCCCTGGCCGAATTCAAGGCCAGATCGGGCCTGCGTGAAGCACTCGATTCTCTCTCCCGTAACCCCCTGCCGATGGTGCTGCAGATTTATCCTGTGCCTGACTATGCACATGACCCGGAACGACTGAATAAGTTGATTGATGAATTCCGTGGCCTGAGCGAGGTGGAAATTGCCCAGTTTGACCTGGAATGGATTAAGCGCCTCAATGCCCTGATTCAACTTGCCCACCGCGCAGTCTGGCTGCTCGCCGCTGTACTCGGACTGGGCGTATTCCTGATCATCGGCAACACAATCCGCCTGGCTATCGCCAATCGCCATGACGAGATCGCCATCACGCGGCTCATCGGCGGCACAAGTGCGTTTATACGTCGCCCGTTTCTCTACCTCGGGACACTGCAAGGACTGTTCGGCGCGCTCGTCGCCCTGCTGGTAATACAACTGCTGTTTTCATTTCTCAATGAACCGGTTCAGCAGCTGTCGACACTCTATGGTACCCGTTTCTCACTTGTCGGACTGGAATGGATACCGGCAACTCTGCTCGTCCTGTCCGGTGCGCTAACCGGCTGGCTTTCCTCCAGTGTCACCGTGACGGTATATCTCGCGCATTCCGAACGAGATCGGGACGCAAACTGAAGAGACGGACAATTTATTCTTTTTATTCAATAAGTTATTGACCAATAATTTGCGGAACTATTGCATCAATTGGCACTCTAACTCCGCGAGTGCTAAAATTGATTAATAGAAGTAAACAGAGGCATATTTAATGACGCAAACACTACCGGTTATTGCTGACTTCCGCACGGACAGCGGTCTTGCGACCTACTTGCAGACCATTAACGGTGCGCCGATGCTCAGTGCCGAGGAAGAACACGACCTGGCCGTCCGTTATCGCGAGAACGATGATCTGGACGCGGCAAGGCAACTCATATTCTCTCATCTGCGTTATGTCGTGCGCACGGCACGCGGATTTTCCGGCTACGGCCTGGCCATGGCCGACCTGATCCAGGAAGGCAACATCGGCCTGATGAAAGCCGTAAAAGGATTCGATCCGGATCGTGGAGTCAGGCTGGTATCGTTCGCCATGCACTGGATTCGCTCCGAGATTTACGACTACATCCTGCGTAACTGGCGTATCGTCAAGGTTGCGACGACCAAGGCCCAGCGCAAACTGTTTTTCAACCTACGTAAAAGCCGCAAGCACCTGGGCTGGATGAATCAGGGTGAGGTGAAAGCCCTGTCCAAAAACCTCGACGTACCGGAAAAAACGGTGACGGAAATGGAGTCCCGCCTGAGTGGCTCCGATGTAGCATTCGATGCGGGCACCGACCAGGACGATGACAGCGCATTTGTCGCTCCAGCGGGTTACCTCGCTGACAACCGCTACAACCCGGAAAACCTGTACGAGCACAACACAACAAGTACGGCACGCCATGAACAACTTGCCGTTGCGCTTGAACAACTTGACGAGCGCAGCCGCGACATCGTGCTGAGCCGCTGGTTGAACAGTGACGAGAAAAAGGCGACCTTGACCGAGCTGGCTGAGAAGTATGGCGTATCTGCCGAAAGAATACGCCAGATCGAAAAGAAGGCGTTCAATGCGATGAAAGGTCTTCTGGTCGCCTGATACACTCGCGCAAGGCAACACTGTAAAACCCGGCTGCAGCCGGGTTTTTTTATTCAATCAGGCCGGTCGCTGTAATGGTCAGCAGGTTCTCGTGATTGTCGCGATTGCGCAGCACGAGCTGATAGCCACCAGCCTGGGCCGATCTGAAATAGACTACCTCGTAATTCTTCAGGGCCTCGTGACCGGGCGGGAGGATACGGTTAAGAACACGGTAGTTAGGCGGGTAGAACTTATACTCCCTGTAGTAGTCACGCATAATCCGCCGCACAGCATTGATGACCCCCTTTTCATCGGCATTTTTCATTGACTGGAAACGGTGAGCACTGGCAAGGCTGCCCTGGAGGGATTCTATCTGCACAAGATGCTGCTCATCATTTGCATAACGATCGGCAAGTACATCCAGCATCTCCCGGGCGTCGTCGGTTTCACCATTGATCAGCCATTCCTTGACCTGGGACACAGGCAGTTCGAAATCTATTTCATCACGCAGCTTCAGGTAGGTCCGGGATTCGGGATTAGCCAGGAACATGCCGTGCAAAGCGGTGACGCGGGCCTCGCCATACTGGCCATTGCCGCGATAGTTTACTGCCTGCTTCAAGGCCTGCTCGGGTGTCGGAATGACCTCGAGTTCGGCCTTCATGATGGCCGAGACTGGCATAATCAGCTGATCTAACCGGTCTGCGGTAATTTGAGCGGCATGACTACAGAACGGTGCAGAGATAGCAAGCGACAGAAAAAGAACGATCGTTTTCGTGCACAGATTATTTCTGCCAGCCCGGTTTTGACAACCCTGATGGCCATTTACCGAATGGATGAACACACCCGTTTTCGACCGGCGGCCGAAGTTCAGGCGTGCATCAGAGACAATTAAAGGATGCGGCAATGGCAAACACCGCCATGTCGATTCGTGTCAGAAGTTCGGCTTTTCCGGGGCCTGCTTGTACATCTCAACGCTTGCCAGCAGTTCTTCCTTGGCCTCGTCAGGTCCACCCCAGCCACCGACCCGCACCCACTTGCCTTCATCAAGATCCTTGTAGTGCTCGAAAAAGTGAGCAATGGTAGCAATCAACCCTTCCGGCAGGTCGGTAAAGGTGTTTACGTTTTTGTACATACTGCAAAGCTTGGCAATCGGCACGGCAAGAATCTTGGCATCATCACCGGACTCGTCAGTCATTTTCAGCACACCCACGGGGCGACACTCAATTACAGACCCGGAAATAAGCGGTACAGGTGTAATCACCAGGACGTCGGCAGGGTCTCCGTCCTTGGACAGGGTATGCGGGACATAGCCGTAGTTGCATGGATAATGCATGGCTGTACTCATGAACCGGTCTACGAACATCGCCCCGGTGTCCTTGTCGACTTCATACTTAACCGGGTCAGCGTGGGCCGGAATCTCGATGATCACATTGATTTCATCGGGTACCTGGCGTCCGGAACTCACTCTGTCGAGATTCATAATCGTATTCCCTGCGTGGAAAAACGCTGATTATACAAAAAAAGGCCGGACTAGGTCCGGCCTTCTTGTTCGCAGCGTTGTTGCTGATCAGATCAATGGAATAATCAGCAGTGCAACGATGTTGATGATCTTGATCATCGGGTTGATAGCAGGACCAGCCGTATCCTTGTAGGGATCACCGACCGTGTCACCGGTAACCGCTGCCTTGTGGGCATCTGATCCTTTGCCACCGAAATTACCGTCTTCGATGTACTTCTTGGCATTGTCCCATGCGCCGCCGCCGGTGGTCATGGAGATGGCGACGAACAGACCGGTGATGATGCTGCCAATCAGCATGCCTCCCAGCGCCTGCTTACCCAGCAGTACACCCACCAGTACGGGCAGTACGACCGGCAGCAGTGACGGGATGATCATTTCCTTGATCGCGGAACGGGTCAGCATATCCACGGCACGCGAGTAGTCGGGCTTCTGGGTATGATCCATGATGCCGGGCATGGTCCGGAACTGGCGACGCACCTCGTTGACGATGCCGCCAGCGGCACGACCAACAGCTTCCATGGCCATGGCCCCGAACAGGAAAGGCACCAGCCCGCCGATGAACAGTCCGATAATCACCATGTGGTTGGACAGGTCAAAGGTCATGGCCTCGCCGAGGTTATGGGTATAGTCAGAGAACAGTACCAGTGCTGCCAGACCGGCCGACCCGATGGCGTAGCCCTTGGTCACGGCTTTCGTCGTGTTACCGACTGCGTCGAGCGGATCGGTGATGTTGCGAATTTCTTCAGGCAGTTCGGCCATTTCCGCAATACCACCGGCATTGTCCGTAATCGGACCGTAGGCATCGAGTGCGACGATGATACCGGTCATCGACAGCATGGCCGTAGCCGCGATGGCGATGCCGTACAAACCGGCCAGCTCGTATGCACCCCAGATGCTGGCGCAGACCGCAAGTACAGGCAGGGTCGTGGATTTCATTGACACACCCAGGCCGGCGATAACGTTGGTGCCATCACCGGTGGTCGAGGCCTTCGCGATCGTGCGCACCGGCTTGAACTCGGTAGCGGTGTAATACTCGGTGATCATGACCATGGCGGCCGTCAGGGCCAGCCCGATCAGTGCAGAGTAGTACAGATTAATACTCTGAATGAATTCGCCGCCAATTGTGACGCCGTCACCCAGGACCATTGTAGTTACGGGGTAGTAGGCGATGACTGCCAGTACACCCGATACGATCAGGCCCTTGTACAGCGCCATCATGATGCGACCCTTGTTGGTCACCTTGACGAAAAAGGTACCGATCACCGAGGCGATAATTGACACAGCACCCAGTGCCAGCGGGTAGACGATGGCTGCAGAACCGGCCGTTTCGAGTAGCAGGCCACCCAGTAGCATTGTTGCGATAATGGTTACCGCGTAGGTTTCAAACAGGTCAGCGGCCATGCCTGCGCAGTCGCCGACGTTATCACCCACGTTATCGGCAATTACGGCCGGGTTGCGTGGATCGTCTTCCGGTATGCCGGCTTCGACCTTGCCGACAATATCGGCACCGACGTCGGCGCCCTTGGTGAAGATACCGCCGCCCAAACGAGCGAAGATAGAGATCAGTGAACCACCGAATGCCACGCCCACCAGCTTGTGCAGGGGATCAGGGATTTCCATGGCTATCATCAGTGCGTAGTAACCCGCGACACCGATCAGGCCAAGCCCGACAACCAGCATGCCGGTGATGGCACCGCCGCGGAAAGCCACCTGGAAAGCGGCGTTGACGCCCCGTGCTGCGGCTGTCGCAGTACGTGAGTTGGCCATGACGGAAACGTTCATGCCGATGTAGCCGGCTGCACCGGACAGGACTGCACCCAGTGCGAAACCGAATGCGGTAGCCCAGTCGAGGAAGTAGCCAAGCAGCAGGAACAGGACACCGCCGGCGACACTGATGGTCGTGTACTGGCGGTTCAGGTAAGCGCGGGCGCCCTCCTGAATGGCGGAAGCAATTTCCTGTACCCGGTCACCGCCGGAGGGCAGAGCCTTGATCCAGCGCGTGGAAACGATTCCGTAGACGATGGCAAGCAGGCCTGCCCAGATAATAAATAAGAATGCTGTGGTAGACATGGATTTCTCCTGATTCAGTTCAGGGACTGAGATATACCGATGAAGTGCCTAGATTGTTATGACCTTAATCAAGGCGCGTTAAAAACCATAATTAGAACCCGCTAATTTACACGCTCTTTTCACACAATGGCATCAAATGATTTACCCGGTGCATAAATAAAGCGGATGATCACGGAAAGCACCCGGACAGAACTCGTACCGGGTTTTTGTTGCAGGATGTTGCCAATTGTCGCCTGCAGCAACAGTAATTCGGGGTGTTTCGAGCGCTCATTGGGCACCCGGCACACAAAAAAAGCCCCGGCATGTACCGGGGCCGGGCGATCAGACCTCGAAAGGATCGAGTTTCTTGTCAATGATCTCGTTCTTGAGCGTGACGTACTGGGGCATGCCGTCCTTGTAGGGAGGGTAGTCCTCACCCTGGATCAGCGGGATCAGGTATTCCTTGCAGGCATCGGTAATACCGAAACCGTCTTCGGAAATGAAATCCATCGGCATCATTTTCTCGACATTGGCCACCTCGGACAGCGGTGCCTTGCCAACTTCCCATTTGAACGGATTGTTGGAGATGCGGTCGATCGTCGGCATGATGGCGTTGTCGCCGGCAACGGCGAACTCTACTGCGGCCTTGCCCATGGCATAGGCCTGTTCGACGTCAGTTTTGGATGCCAGGTGGCGGGCTGCACGCTGCAGGTAATCAGCAACTGCCCAGTGGAATTTGAGTCCCAGCGCTTCGTTGATCATATTCGCGACAACAGGTGCCGCACCGCCCAGCTGGGCATGTCCAAACGCGTCGCGTGTGCCCTGTTCGGCGAGGAACTTGCCATCGGGCCAGTGTGCGCCCTCAGAGACGACGATCGTGCAGAAATCGTGCTTTTCTACTTTCGCCTGTACGGCTGCGATGAATTTCTCCTGGTCGAATTCCACTTCCGGGAACAGGATCAGGACAGGAATGTCGTGATCTTCCACCAGGCCGCCTGCGGCAGCAATCCAGCCGGCGTGACGCCCCATGACTTCGATAACGAATATCTTGGTGGAGGTTTTGGCCATGGAACGGACGTCGTAGGACGCCTCAAGAGTAGATACGGCAATGTACTTGGCAACCGAACCGAAACCCGGGCAGGTGTCGGTTATGGGCAGATCATTATCAACCGTCTTCGGAACGTGGATAGCCTGGATGGGGAAGCCCATTTTCTCGGACAACTGCGAAACCTTGTGGCAGGTATCGGCCGAATCGCCGCCGCCGTTGTAAAAGAAGTAGCCGATGTCGTGAGCCTTGAATATCTCGATCAGGCGCTCATACTCCGCCTTGCTCTCTTCCAGCCCCTTCAGCTTGAAACGGCAGGAACCAAATGCACCGGATGGCGTGTGACGCAGGGCCGCGATATCCTCATCCGATTCCTTTGATGTGTCGATCAGTTCTTCCGTCAGCGCACCGATAATGCCGTTGCGGCCGGCGTAGACGGTACCGATCTTGTCTGTATTCTTGCGTGCTGTCTCGATCACGCCGCATGCGGACGCGTTGATAACGGCTGTCACGCCGCCGGACTGGGCATAAAAGGCATTTTTAGGCATCGAATGATCCTCGTTGTTGCGAGCGCCCCATGACCGGCAGGCCTCGGGACAGGGTTGGTTTTAAAGTTTGATTCGTTTCAGATATTGACGGCGCACTGCGCTTCTTGTTCGGCCTTTCCGCTTAGCTGCGCCAGAACACGACCGGTTCCCCGGTAGTCCTCGCGCCGAGCGCTGTCACAATGACATTCGGCTCAGACTCGGTAAAATCGGGATTTTTTGTGCTCATCATCGACCTCGGACCCGCGATTCTGCCGATTTACGCCTGATCTAGCAACCGTACGGCGATTAAATGGAGCGGGTGATATGACAGATGACGCACCAGACAGTTACAGGACACTCATGCGACTGAACCTGCTCGGACTACCCGGAACCGGAATTGCCAGGCTTGCCCGTGAGCTGTCGCAATCGGCCGGGTTGATGCTGCTGAACGTTGATCAACAGGCTGCCGATGATGTGATAAGCGGCGAGGCGCCGCTGGCGACCATTACCCGAGAGCTCGCAGATCCAGCCGCCCGGGAGGGCTTTGTGCTGCAGGGCTTCCCGCAGTCCCTGCCCCAGGCGCAGACACTCGACAGGGCGCTGGCCATGATCGGTCAGCCCTTCCACCTGGCCGTGATCGTGCGCCTTGAAATCGGCATATTACGGCAACGTGTACGTAGCAGCCGGCAATGCAGCCAGTGCGGCGAACTCAGCACTGCCTATACGGATGGCGCCCCTGGCAAGCCAGCGTGCCT
>JARFQC010000239.1 GCA_029287965.1 Arenicellales bacterium | reverse complement strand
CCGCCGCCCTCGTCGCTCACGCGCGCACGCAGACGAGACTACGACACAGAGCCAAACGCCATCTGCTTTTATCACCAGAGAATACTCGCGATAGGCTATAGCTCCCCCAAGTACTTGTTAATTATTTGCAGCCAGTGACTGTTGCCACATGGATTTGCAGGATCAAAACATATCGCGGCGAGGCCACCGCTCCTACAGGGAATAGCCGCTAGACTTCCCGTACCAACTCATCAGCCAACGCAGCGTAATGCTTGCGCCGGAACAGGAACTGCAGGCGGCCGCCGCCGACCTGGTTCCACAGGACCGCTGCACGCAGACCGGCCAGCAGCAGGCTGCGGATCTTTTCCACGATGGCATCCTGCTGCAGCCAGACAGGTTCGCCCTTGACCATTATGCGCGGCTGCAGGGTACTGACCGTCTCCGTATAGAGCTCCGCCAGCTTGGAGATAACGGATGCGTTGATACCCGTGTCACCGTTGCCGGTATTGTCGAAATAGTCCTTCTGACGCTGCAGCCCGTTCAGCGAATCAGCCATATGTTCGACCATCTCGTTGTTACGCAGAAACTTTTTCGTCAGGTGCATCAGGGTGAAAACGTAACCGAGCACTTCCATGTTCTCCTGCGTCTTGTTCTGGCCGATATAGCCGGACAGCACCTTCAGGCCACGACGTACACCGCCGGCACCGCCGAAAACGGTCGGGACGTCGTCCGCCTCGATCAGAAACAGGCTGTGCAGGCTGGCCTGCACACTGTCCGATTCTGCCTGCCCGGTCTTCGCCAGGTCCTGCACCAGGGCGGCGGCCTGGAAAATCCCTGCCAGCGCCAGTGTCCGGTCTTTATCTGTCGTACTCATCAGCTGGTCTGAACCCGTGCAGGGTGCTCGGAGGTTTCGTGGTATTCGCTTAGCCTGATGCGCTCCATCAGGTAGCACAGGCAGTCTATCCGAACGATATCAGGGTTGGTCGTCAACATTGCCGGCATTACGGGGATGCGGAATGTATAAGTGCTGCCGTCATGCATAAAATACTTGTCTGCCCTGTTGCGTCCATGTTCATCCCAGGCCTCGATTTCGGCATAGCTGCCGTCCTTTAGCCGGCAGAAGGTCATGCCCGGTGATACTTCATTGAAATTCATGTTGGTCAGTGCCTTGTCAAAAATAATGTCTGCGTCTTCATTGTCGAAGCTGAAGCTGTTTCCGGCTGGCACCTTGACGATTGCCACCGTGTGAAACAGATCGATATCCGCGTCATCGATCCTGCCAGCGGGGATGGTGGCAAGCCGGAGACAGGCATCGATCAGCCTGACCGCATGCGAAACCCCGACAGCCTCGCCGGGCATACCACACTCCAGGGTCACGGCAGGACAAAGTTCAGCCATGGCCCAGGTGCATGTCGTATCCGGCTTGCGTGCATAGACGACTGTGCGGTCAAACATTGTTGCGAGCTGGCAATGATGACTGTCCAGGTTGCAGATCAATGCGTAATGCGGATTTTTTGCCGTGTTGTTGTGGATGTCGATCGCCGCGAACACCTTGCGCTCCTGCAGGTCACGAATGATCGCGTGGGTCATGCGGTGTTCCGGCGTATCACCGTAACCCCAGATCCGATTGTAGTCCGCGTGTCCCGGTACGATGCGGGCATTCAGGCGCGCGGCTTCAACGTTGCCTACGAGGATGGACAGCGCGCGCGGTAGCCGGCTTCCGGCGTACTGCTTCAACAGCTGCTGTACGGCCAGCAGTCCGCTGTGTTCATTGCCGTGCAGCAGCACACTGACGAACAGGGGCTCCGGTCTATCACCTGGCAGGTGTATCAACGTCGGGCCGTCCAGCAATTCGTGCAGGCGGTCCGCACCGATCTCGAGAAAGCCATCCGGCAGTTCAGTGAGAGTCGTCAGCATCACACTGTCCAGCTATGCACGGGCCGTCCTGACTGCTGGTTGCGCAGGTACGCCTCTGTCATGTCCCTGAAACTGCAACGGTGCTGCGCACAGTAGGCACGCTGCCAGGCGGATCCCGTTTGACCTGATGCCGCACGATCATCCAGGATCCGTATCATCTGCCTGATGTCTGCGTCATCGACACCAAGGGATGCTAGCCCTTCACCCGCCAGTGGAATCAGTTCACTGCGCAGCAGGTCATCTGCCTGCACCGCCCCCCTGCCCGGCCATTCAATGGGGCTGGACAGACCATCACGCGCGGCACGATAGAAGTTCTCCCGTGCTGTTTCAAACGGCAATCGGCGCTCTGGTGCCTCGGCTTTGTGTGCCAGGGCCTGAACCAGTCCATAGAACAGGGCAGCATTCGCCATCATGTCGGCAATGGTCGGTCCTGAAGGGATAACCCTGTGCTCGATACGCAAGTGATAGCCATGTTCATCGAGCCCGATCAGGGGACGATTCCAGCGCCAGATCGTACCGTTGTGCAGACGCAGGTGATACAACTCTTCGGTATCTCGCTGGTGCACCTCCGGCAGCAATACCGGGTACAGCGCCAGGTTCTCCTCGAACAGTTCCATCATCGAGCTGTCGATGTAGCCATGCCCGAACGTCACCCGGCGCTTGCCTGTCATGGCCAGCGAGCCGGTCTCCGTAGTGTTAACGGATTGTTCAAACAGCGGAATTCTTGTCTCGTGCCAGAGGTTCCTGCCAAACAGGTAAGGCGAGTTCGAGGCAATGGCAACTATCGGTGCCGACACGATGCATGCCGCATTGTAGTATCGTGCGGCCTGGTCGGGACGCACCTGCATATGCACCTGGAAGGAGGTGGCTGCCGATTCAAGCATGACGTCGGAATGTTCAGTCTGCAGGTGTTCCACGCCTTTTATGCTCAACCTGAGCGGCGATCCACGCCGCAGCCTCAGTATCTGCTCGTTGAGTGCCTTGTAGCGCTTGACTGCAGACATGTTTTGCAAGGTCAGCTCCTGCTCTTTAACCACCGGCAAAATACCGGTCATGGCGAGCCGGGTTTCCATGTCGGTGGCGACGTCAATGCAGTGCCGCCAGCGCGCCTCCAGTTCGCTGGACATTTGAGCCAGGGCATCGCCCTTGAGCAACCGGGGTGTCGAGTTGAGCTCGATATTGAAGCGCGACAGTTCGTGAACCACCAGCGGATCATTCAGTCGTTCAAGAAATGCTTCATTGACCGGGGCCGGGCGCGTGTCGCTGTCGATCAGCCATGCCTCGAGTTCGAAACCGGCAATTTCGTGGCTGTCGGCAAACACGCCGGCATCGAACATGCTGCGCAGGTGAGCTGTTTCCTGTTCAAGCCGGTTGCCGAACTGCGCAAAGTCATCGTCTGAAAACGATGCGGTTTCTATTTCCTGACCCATTTCAAATCGTGCCGCGAATTACATTGAGAAAGAATGCCGCTTCCCTGGAGAGTGCGTCGATTCGGGTCTCCTTACTGCGGAAACCGTGTCCCTCGCCTTCGTACTCAACATACTGATGGGTAATCCCTTTTTCTTCAAGCGCTGCCACAATTTCGCGCGACACAGGGGGCGGTACAACCTTGTCTTCCAGCCCCTGGAAAATGATCATCGGGCTGCGCAAGGCATCAAGGTGACGAATCGGCGACCGGTCGTAGTAGGGAGAACCGGGTCGGTCCGAGGCACTGCCCCGGAACGGTTCACCAAGCAGACCATCAAGATAGTGAGCTTCGAACTTGTGGGTAATTTCCATCAGGGTCACGAGGTTACCTATGCCGTAGTAGCATGCCCCGGCGCAGAACAGGTCGGGATACAGTGTCAGGGCACGCAGGACCTCGTAGCCGCCGGCACTGCTGCCGCGGATGCAGACCTGCTCACGGTGCGCCAGCCCCTGTTGGATGGCATAACCGACCGCATCGGCAACATCCGCCGTCTCGAGGATTCCCCACTGGCCAAGCAGGGCCTGCCGGTAGCGGCGCCCGTAGCCGGTACTGCCGCGGTGATTGATGTCCAGAATGGCAAAGCCCCGCCCGGTCCAGAACTGGCGCTGGTAATTCAATGACGCCTCACAGCGGTGGGTCGGACCGCCATGGACCATCACCAGCATAGGCGGCAGGTCATCTTCACATGCCTGGTATGCACTGTTGCACGGCGGGTAGTAAAGGGCGTGTGATCGTTCGCCGTCTCGGGTGGGATAGTCCAGCTGCCGGGGGGCGCTGATGTCCTGTTCGTCCAGCACGCGTTCCCGGCCAGGCAAGGTATAGCCTGCTTCACCCTCCGCAGCACTGGTTTCAATCGCCGCGTCCCGGCTGAATGAAGCCGCATTGAAGAGGCTGCCTCCCGCTGCGCAGCTCAATTGGGATATGCTCGTATGACACCCTCCTGTGATGCTTGTGGCTGTGCCGGCGTCTGCCTCG
>JARFQC010000235.1 GCA_029287965.1 Arenicellales bacterium | reverse complement strand
CTTGCTAATTGCCTCCCTGTAGTCGCACTCGGCCAGCGCGCCGAGACCTTCGTAGGCGTCCGGCCCGATCCTGGCTTTCAACGCCGCCCACTCTGCCTGCTGCTTCTGTTCGACCTGTTTGTCGACCTGGCTGCCCGATACAGCACCGGCCGTGGCGCCGACGGCACCACCCCATGCAGCGCCGCGTGCCGCGCCTTCCAGTACGTCTCCACCGAATATCAGTGATGTGAACGCTCCGCCGACGGCGCCCGAGAGGGCGCCGGTTGCGCCGCCTTCTACTGCACCCTGGCCGGCATAAGTACCGCAGCCGCCGAGCAAGGCAGAGATAATTAGTATGCTTGCAATATTTGTCGGGCAGCGAGACATGGGAGTCCTTAGACATAAAAAAATGACAGGTGGCGGGCCCGTATCACTGCGGATCCCGGGCAGGTATCTGAATTTAGCTGTCGACGCCCCGTTCGATCCATTTACGCAGGCGGTTGGAGTCGCCCATCGGGGTCAGCTTGCCGAACGAATTGAGCAGTACGATGACCAGCGGCTGATCGACGATTTCGGCCCGCATGGTCAGGCAGCGGCCTGCCTCGTGGATGTAGCCGGTCTTGCTCAGTTCTATTGACCAGGACTTGTTCTTGAGCAGGCGGTTGGTATTGACGTAGCGCAGCGGGCCGCGTCCCTTCCAGGGGTAGACAGTCATGGACTTCGTGGTCGTCGCTTTGCGAATCATCGGGTAACGCTGTGCAGTCTGGACCATGACGACCAGGTCGCTGGCCGATGCGACGTTGCCGGCATTGAGCCCGGCCGGGTCCTTGAACCGGCTAGAGGTCATGCCCAGGTCGCGGGCCTTCTTGTTCATGGCCTTGACGAAGGCCTCGCTGCCGCCCGGGTAAGTGCGGCCCAGTGCAGCGGCGGCGCGGTTTTCCGATGCCATCAGTGCGAGGCCGACCATCTGCTCGCGGGTCAGGCTGGCACCGTACTTGAGGCGTGACCCGGTCAGTTTATGCAGGTCGCGATCGGCCTTGGTGATGGTGATTTTTTCCTGCATGGGCAGCCCGGCATCGAGCGTCACCATCGCTGTCATGAGCTTGGTGATCGATGCGATTGGTCGCGGGGTGTTCTCGTTCTTGGCGTAGACTTCGTTGCCGAAACGGTCAACGACCAGCGCCGATGCGGAGCGCAGCTTGAGCTTGTCGGGATTGAGCTGCTGCCAGACACTGGTCGGGGCAGGCGCAATCGGACGGGTGTTGGCACTAAGCGCCGCGAGCGTCAGCGGGGCATCCTGTGCGGTCAGCGTGGCGGGTAGTACGGCAGCGGATAAACAGCCCAGCAGTAGCAGTAGTCTCATTATCAACGTCGGTTAATGTCGTGTTGGCGGATAATGGTTCATAATAATAGACCAAATTCATGCCTGAATCCTGATTTTCTTCAGGTCATCCGTAAACCAGCCCGAGCGACCCGCGTCCGCGTTACAGGATCTATGCTGAAGTCCCTGATTATCGCCATAGTCGTACCCGCATGCCTGTTTGCGCTGGCCATTTTTGCCGTTCCCATGGCGGCTGCATTGCCGCAGGAATACTCGGGCATACGCCATGTCGCGCCGTATGTCCTGCTTGGCATCGCCATGATCCTGAGCCTGGGTTTCAACCAGACACGCCTGTTTTTCATGCTGTTGCTGGGGACACTGTTTCTTGCCCTGCTGCTCGGCGATGCGCAGCAGCTGCCGCTTATCCGGGAGTATTCGGCGAACGACATGGTGCAGCCGATGGGGATTATCTACCCGCTGGCGCTGATCGCCTTTCTGTTCATGCAGGAGCGCGGCCTGTTTACCTACGCCGGCCTGATTCGACTCGCGGTCGTGGTCTTCATGCCCGTGGCCGCCCTGATGTGGACGCACCCGGGCGTATCAGCCGAGATGCAGTGGCTGGGCAGCCGTTTTCTGCCACCGTGGCTGGATGCCCATACCAGTCTTTCCGATGCCGTTGTGCTGCTGCACCTTGTCGCCATGCTGGCAGTGCTGATGCGCATGGTCCTGCGGCCAGGTATCGCTGCCGCCGGTTTTCTGACCCTGGTTGCCGGAAACGGCCTGGCACTGCATGTTTACCCTTCGACAGTCGCTATCCAGCTGGTCGTTTCGGCTGCCGCGCTGTCAATATTGTTTGCCCTGGTGCGCAACAATTTTCACCTGGCCTACCGCGATGAACTGACCGGCCTGCCGACGCGCCGTTCACTGCGCGACCAGCTGCTCAAGCTCGGCCGCAGCTACAGCATCGCGATGGTCGATGTCGACCATTTCAAGCGGTTTAACGACCGCTACGGCCATGATGTCGGTGACCAGGTACTCAAGATGGTCGCGGGCTTCCTTGCGCGCGCGGGCGGCGGCTGCAAGGCATACCGTTACGGCGGTGAGGAATTTACCCTGGTGTTTTCCGGCAAGCAGACGGCAGATGCTATCCCGCACCTGGAGGCGCTGCGCGGTGCCATCGCGGATGCCCGCTTCGTGGTGCGCAGCAAGCCGCGTCCAAAGCGCAAGGCAAACAGTAAAACGAAGGCGCGCCGAAATGCTTCAGCCTCGGCCGGCAGGAAACAGGTTGGCATCCGGGTCAGTATCGGTGTCGCGGACAACCACGCTGCAGGCAGTCCGGAGCAGGTCGTCAAGGCTGCAGACAAAGCGCTTTACCGGGCCAAGAAAAAAGGCCGCAACAGGGTGGCGACATGAGCATCGCAGGCATGCCGGCCTGCACGTATAATGGCCGCCTTTCCTGACGGGGGTGGCACAATGAGCAACATGATGGCGGTATTTCTTAACGGCATCGCACAACTGGAATACGATCGCAGCAAGCCGCTGCCGGATCACCAGGCACTGTACCTGGACAAGATGGACGAGAAGATGGCCGAGGGCATCCAGATCGGTGACGAGCTGGTCAGGGAGCCGGACGAAAATCAGCGGGCCCAGTATGTAGCGGCCAACCTTCTGCATGCCATCAACAGCGACAACGAACCCATGGTGGCGGCCATGTGCAGCTATCTCGCCGTACGCCTGCCGGATCTCAAGCAGGTCAAGATTGAAGAGAAGGACGGCCACGTATCCATAGACTTCGATTACGAAACCGAGTACGGCAAGCAGGTCGCTGTTGAGTTCAAAATCCACTGACACTGCGGATGTCTACAACCTGCTCGCCGACATTGCGCCGGACTGGGTGCACTGGGTTGCCCAGGATGCAAGCGGTGAGTGGTGGGGCTATTCCGTCGAGCCACTGCGCCACGACCGCGGCTGGTATGAGAACGAGGCCGGCCGTTACATGTTTCTGCACAGTAGCGAACCGGGCAACTGGCCAGCCTCGCTGAAGCGGCTGCGATGAACCGGATCACCCTTCTCAGCAGCCTGTTGTTCGTCCTGCTTGCCGTAGCGAGCACGTTTGCGTCTGCCTCCCGGTCCGATGTGGTGCTGCTCGACGATGAGAGCTCATCAGTCACGATGGCCGGCAAGTACAGCTGGTTGGAAGACGACACTGCGGCGCTGGGCATTGATGACGTCAGCAGCCCGGCCATGGACGGACGCTTTATCCCGGGCAACACGGACGGACTGAGCCTCGGCTATACCTCGTCGGCCATCTGGCTCAAGTTCAAAGTGCGGGACGTGGCACGTGATGGCCAGCCATGGCTGCTGAACCTTGATTATCCGCTGCTTGACCAGGTCAACGTCTATCAGTCATTGCCGGACGGCAGCTGGTCCCTGCGGACGATGGGTAACCTGCTTCCCTTTGATCAGCGGCCCATTCTGCACCGCACCTTCGTGACGCCGCTGGAACTCGAGCCGCATGTCACCAGCACAGTACTGGTCAGGATTGCCAGCAAGAGCTCGATGATCGTGCGTCCGTCGCTACAGGTTGCCAGTGCATTCTACGAATACGAAAGTCGGCTGCAGGTCCTGTTCGGCGTGATGTATGGCGTCATCCTGATGATGGCGCTGTACAACGCCTTCCTGTACCTGGCCGTCAGGGATGTCACTTACCTGGTTTACGTGGTATCGGTACTGGCCGGCGGCATCTTCATCATGTCCCTGAACGGGCATGGCTACCAGTTTCTGTGGCCCGGTTCACCTCACCTGGCGAACACGGCGCTGCCGCTGAGTTCGTCGATCTGGGCGATCGCAACGGCTTTGTTCACCCAGCTGTTTATTGAAACCCGGCGCTATACACCGGTGTTCCACCGGCTGCTTAATATCATCATTGGCCTCGGTGCCGTGGCCGTGGTGTTGTCGCTGTTCGCCGATTACCAGGTGGCGATACATTTCGGCACCGCGCTGGGGCTGTTCAACGGCTTGCTGATACTCACCACCGGCATGATCAGCTGGTATCGCGGCAACCGCGCCGCGCGCTTCTTCACCCTGGCCTGGGTCATTTATGCATTCGGCTCCACGACACTGGTCCTGAGTCAGTTCGGCGTGGTGCCCGATAACCTCGTTACCCAGCATTCCGCCACCATGGGGCTGCTGCTCCAGATCATTATGCTGTCGCTGGCACTCAGCGAGAAATATCGCGTCATCAGTCGGGAACTGGAAGACCATGCCCGCAACCTTGAAAAGAAGATCGCCGAACGTACCCTGGACCTGAGCAAGGCGAGTAAGGCCCTCAAGCGCCTGTCGCAGCAGGATGCGTTGACGAAGCTGGCGAACCGGCGCGAATTCGGCCGGGTGCTCAATGATGAATGGAAGCGCCACCAGCGCAGCCAGGAACCGATTTCGCTGCTGGTTTGCGATGTCGATGAATTGAAGGAACTCAACGATCATTTCGGTCATGATGCCGGTGATGAGGCGTTGCGGCAGTTCGGCCGTGTTATAAAGGAATCCATGCACCGCACAGCCGACCATCCTTCTCGCATAGGCGGTGACGAGTTTGCCGTGATACTGCCTGAAACCGACCTGGCGGGCGCTGCCAAGCTGGCCGACGATATCTGCGAGAACTACCGCAACCTGGCCATCCCGCACGCCCCCCGGGCAACGTATGACGTGGTAACGGTCAGCATCGGCGTGGCGAGCACGATCCCGCAGGGTAAACGTACCTCGAGCGCACTGTTTCGCCTCGCCGACAATGCCCTCTATGCGGCCAAGCAGCAGGGCAGGGACCGCGCCGCCATTGCGAAATAATCCGGCACCCGCATGAGCGTCAAGCCGACATCGAGGGCCTACGTCCTGGCGCACCCCGCAGCTTTTATCATGCAGGTGCTGCGTGCCTTCCGTGCCAACCAGGGCTTTCTGCTCGCCGGTGCAATCGCCTACTACACCTTACTGTCCATCGTTCCGATGTTTGCCCTGATGCTGGTCATCCTGTCACGCGTCATCGACCCGGTGCTGCTGATGGAAACCGTCGCCACCTACATGGAGATGGTCGCACCCGTTCAGTCCGGTGCAGTGATCAGGCAGCTGACGGCTTTCGTCGACAGCAAGATGGTCGGTATCGTCGGTTTACTGTTTATGCTTTTTTTCAGTTCGCTGGCATTCACAGTGCTGGAAAATGCCCTGTGCATCATCTTCAAGCACCGGGTAGAGATACATCGTCGTCATTTCCTCGTTTCAGCCATCATCCCCTACGTCTATATCCTGCTGGTCGGGATCGGCTTTCTCGTTGTCAGTGTTATGGCCGGCTGGCTGCACGCGATCGAAGCCAGCCATGTTTCGCTGATGGGCGTGACGTTCAATTTCGGCAGTGTGCCGGACATGGCGATATACGGACTGGGCGTGGTCGGCGAGATACTGCTACTGACATCGGTGTACCTGGTGATGCCGCTGGGGAGGCTGGCACCCTCGCATGCCCTGATTGGCGGCGTCGTGGCCGCGTTACTGTGGGAAATCACCCGTCACACGCTGGTCTGGTACTTCTCGACCCTGTCTTTCGTGAACGTGATTTACGGCTCGTTCGCCACCGCCATTGTCATCCTGATCAGCCTCGAATTCGCTGCAATCATCCTGCTTTTAGGGGCCCAGGTGATTGCGGAATACGAGCGGCTGGATGATGTCCTGTCGCAACAGGAATGACGGCTATCGTCGACTGTTATTGCACAGGGCAGGTCAGGGGAAAGGCTGGATTCCGGCTTTCTGCTGCGCGACTGCCGGAATTATGTTTGTCCGACATGCCGGACCTGACCCGGCATCCAGGGTTTTGAATAGTATTACCTGAAGCCGGTCACACGACGGGTGTGACCGGAGTCCGGAGAAAACAGGGCCTCAGGCCAGGAACTTGCCGCCTTGCAGGCGCTGGGCTTCCATTTTTTCCAGCTCGCGAGAGCCGGATATGACGATGTCCGGGTCGGGTACGAAATCCAGGCTGTCATCCATTCTTTCATATGGCACTGAATTGAGGATGACTTTCATTGCGTTGAGGCGCGCCTGGTGCTTGTCGTTGGAACGGATGATCTTCCACGGTGCATGGGTGGTGTGGGTGCGCTTCAGCATTTCGTACTTCACCTGGGTAAAATCGTCCCAGCGTTCCTGGGCCTGGACGTCTACCTCGCTCAACTTCCACTGCCTGAGCGGGTCGTCGCGCCTGCGGTTGAAGCGGCGGTCCTGTTCTTCCTTGGTTACGCTGAAGTACAGCTTGATCAGGATGGTGCCCTGGCGGACCAGGTCTTTCTCGAACCCGCCGACCCCGCGCATGAAGTTCTTGTATTCCTTCTCGGTGCAGAATCCGAATACCGGTTCGACCATGGCGCGGTTGTACCAGCTGCGGTCGAACAGCACGACTTCACCACCGCGCGGAAACTGGCGGATGTATTTCTGGAAGAACCACTGTGACTTTTCGTGCTCGGTGGGTTTGCCAAGAGCCACCACGCGGTAATGCTTTTCATTCATGTAACGCGTCACCCGGCGGATGGTACCGCCCTTGCCTGATGCATCACGGCCTTCAAACAGGATAATCATGCGTGTCTTGCTTGCTTCCAGGTACTGCTGCATTTGAATCAACTCGGCCTGGTAAGGCTTCAGTTCTTCTTCCCGGAGGTAGCGCTTGAGGGCCTTTTTCTTTAGTTTTTTCAGCTTGGCGTCCTTGTCATTCGTGTCGCTGCCGGCAGTGGAGACATCATTTTCGATGCTGTCTTCTGTCCGGCCCTCGAGCTCGGTATCCTGTTCGTTCATGTAATTTTCCTCGGTATCTTGTCGTTGCGCTGTGTGGCTGCAACTGTCTTGAATACTAGCAAACGTAATTATTGCACACCTTGATGTTTGTCAGATGACAGCCCCGCTCAGGGATAAACTTCCGGTATGAAATTCTGGTAGTCCATCGGTGGCCGGACATAGGCCAGGTCGTCCCGCCGCTTGGGCAGCTTGATCGGCTTGGGTGTCAGGTCTTCATAGGGAATCAATGACAGCAGGTGGTGGATGCAATTCAGGCGGGCATGCTTTTTAACGTCGGAATCGACCACGTACCAGGGGCACTGCTTGATATCGGTATGGGCAAACATTTCGTCCTTGGCCTTGGAGTATTCAACCCAGCGGACACGTGACTCGAGGTCCATCGGGCTCAGCTTCCAGCGCTTGTGCGGTTCTTCCAGGCGACTCTGGAAACGTCTTTCCTGTTCTTCGTCGGATACCGAGAACCAGTACTTGATCAGGATGATGCCTGAGCGCACCAGCATGCGTTCGAATTCGGGGCATGAGCGGAGGAATTCGCGATATTCGTCCTGGGTACAGAATTCCATCACTCGTTCGACGCCGGCACGGTTGTACCAGCTGCGGTCGAACAGCACCATTTCACCAGCGGCAGGCAGGTGGGCCGAATAGCGCTGAAAATACCACTGGCTTGTTTCCCGTTCAGTCGGGGCGGGCAGTGCGGCGACGCGGCAGATGCGAGGGTTGAGATGTTGGGTGATGCGCTTGATGACGCCGCCTTTCCCGGCTGCATCACGGCCTTCGAAGAGAACGACGACCTTGAGTCCCTTGTGTACGATCCAGGCCTGCAGTTTTACCAGTTCGAGCTGTAGATTGAAGAGCTCCTCTTCATATCTCTGCTTGTTGATCTTACGTTTCTTGCCAGACTTGTTGCCCATCGGTTTACCCCGGATCAAAATGAAAAGATTAATTGTATCGCAGGAGTGTCAGCTCTAACCATGAGGCAGATCAATTTTTAGCGGAATATACCGTGCCTTTATATTGCGTTATTTACTGCCGACGGGCATGGCATCAATTACAATAGCGTCTTACCCGATATCGCCCGGCAGCCGATGCACGATACTTCACCCGAAGAACCGAAGAGCAAATCCCAGGTCAAACGCGAGATGCAGGCATTGCGCGA
>JARFQC010000219.1 GCA_029287965.1 Arenicellales bacterium | reverse complement strand
GGACAAGCTGCCGGGCATGGGAAATCTGCCGGACAACGTCAAGGCACAGGTTGAAGGGAACCCCCAGCAGCACCTCGTTGCCATAATCAATTCGATGACACCAAATGAGCGCCAGCATCCTGCAATCATCAAGGCCTCGCGGAAAAAGCGGATCGCTGCCGGATCCGGCACATCTGTTCAGGAAATCAACCGCCTGCTCAAACAGTTCACCCAGATGCAGAAAATGATGAAGCGCATGGGCAAGGGTAAACGCGCAATGCGTGGCATGATGCAAGGGCTCGGAGGTGGTATGCCGGGCATGCCATTCCCCAAGTAAAAACGTTTAAATACTCTGTAAAACACGCTTCCAAAGCGCTTGAATTAACTGTAAAATCGCGCGTTTGATTTTTTGGACGATTACCGGAGACTGAATCCGGGGAGAAAATATGGTAGTTATTCGTCTGGCGCGTGGTGGCGCCAAGAAAAGGCCTTTTTATTCGATCGTAGTTGCCGATCAGCGTCGCGCGCCTCGTGGCCGCTACATTGAGCGGGTGGGATTTTTCAATCCTCGCGCATCGGAAAACGAGGAAACCTTGCGTCTGGATCGTGAACGCCTGGACTACTGGGTTAGCAAGGGCGCCCAAATGACTGACAGGGTCGCTTCGCTGGTCAAGAACAAGGCTGCCTGACGGGACTAGCGCTTGAAGAACGTTGTCCTCGGCAAAATAGTCGGGGTCTTCGGTGTAAAGGGGCAGGTCAAGATTTATTCTGACACGCGTCCCAGAGAACAGATTTTGCAGTACAGCCCCTGGCTGCTGGATAACCAGGGAACCTTGTCAGAATACGAAGTACTCGGTGGCGGGGCCCAGGGCAAAGGCCTGATAGCGCAATTAAGCAGCATCGAGGATCGCGACGCGGCCGAGAAAGTAGTGGGGTCGACGATCTGCATCCCGGAAGAGAACCTGCCCGAGCTTGACCAGAATGAGTATTACTGGTCGCAGCTGGAGGGGGCCAGGGTCATCAATCTGGCGGATGTAGAACTGGGCAGTGTTAAATACCTGTTCGATACCGGCGCCAATGATGTCATGGTTGTGCAGGGCGAGAAAAAGCACTTGATTCCCTTTACCAGGGATGCGGTGTTGGACGTCGACCTGGAGCAGCATCTGATCAGGGTAGACTGGGATCAGGATTTTTAGTTTTGATGGATATCGACATCATTACCCTTTTTCCGGGGATGTTCGATGCCATCGCGGATTACGGAGTTACCTCTCGCGCCATTGAACGCGAATTGTTAACACTGAGATGCTGGAATCCGCGAGAGTATACTGAAGATCGTCACAGGACGGTTGATGACAGGCCATATGGCGGTGGCCCGGGAATGGTCATGAAGACCGAACCGCTGCAGCGTGCACTGGAAGATGTGCAACGGCAGCATGGCAGCGACCGGCCGGTAATTTATCTGTCGCCCCAGGGCAGAAAGATGGATCACGAAACGGTAACGGAACTGGCAGGCTGCCAGGGCATGATTCTGATAGCCGGACGTTACGAAGGTGTCGATGAGCGGTTTATTTCGACACATGTGAATATGGAGCTGTCGATTGGAGACTATGTCCTGACCGGCGGCGAACTGCCTGCAATGGTGCTGATTGATGCCGTTGCCCGGCAGCAGGAAGGCGTACTTGGCAACGAATTGTCAGCCCAGGCTGATTCGTTTGCTGCGGGCTTGCTGGATTGCCCGCATTACACGCGGCCCGAGTACTACATGGGGCAGACAGTGCCTGCCGTATTGCTGTCCGGTGATCATGCGGCCATCGCGCGCTGGCGTATGAAGGAAGCACTGGGAAGAACATGGTTGAGGCGGCCCGAATTGCTTGATCAGGCCGATCTCGATAACGAACAGCAGTTACTGCTGGATGAATTCAAGCACGAATATGATAGTAGTCAGGAGAACAAGGCATGAGTAATCTGATTCAGGAACTGGAAGCGGAACAACTGCGATCCGACCTTCCGGAATTCGGACCCGGCGACACCATCGTTGTCCAGGTAAAAGTAAAGGAAGGTGATCGCGAACGCCTGCAGGCATTTGAAGGCGTAGTCATTGCCAAGAAGAACCGTGGCGTTAATTCTGCATTCACGGTGCGCAAGATGTCCTACGGCGAAGGTGTAGAACGCGTCTTCCAGACCCACAGCAAGCAAATTGACTCTATAAAGGTAAAGCGTCGCGGAGATGTCAGGCGTGCGAAGCTATACTACCTGCGCGGACTGACCGGCAAGGCTGCACGTATCAGGGAAAAAATCTGAGCAGTTTGCCAGCACCGGAAAGAGATACAGGCAGCCCGTTGGGCTGCCTTTTTATTTTCTGGCTGAGTATCTCAGGTATTCCCGATGTAAATGATAAGATCAATCCGGAAGGATCTTAATCTCTGCATGAGTGGAGGAATCAACATGAGTAGCGAACAGGCGTGCAGCGCCTTATTGGACTCACCAGTTGGGCTGTTGCGCGTACACACATACGGGGACTGTCTTACCGGGATCGAATTTCTCGGTCATAGTAAAAGCGTGCATGACCAGAATCCGGATGTATCCATCGAAGCGATACGGGTTTCATTAAGCGAATATTTCGATTCCGGCATCATAAAAAATAACATTAAAAAGATGCTACAAGGAACTGAATTCCAACGGAAAGTATGGGGCATTCTTGAGTCAATACCACCGGGCCAAACGCGGACCTATGGTGAAATTGCGCATTTACTGGGCAGTTCGCCCCGTGCCGTTGGCAACGCCTGCCGAAAAAATCCTGTACCGATATTCGTGCCTTGCCACCGCGTAGTCGCTGCTCATGGCGCTGGCGGTTTTATGGGCAAGACTAGCGGTTCTCCCATGGCAATCAAACGCTGGCTGCTGGAGCATGAACAAAACTGCCGATGATCAGCTGGATCGGTTTATAGATGCCTTGTGGCTGGAGTCCGGGTTAAGCAACCATACTCTCGATGCGTATCGCAGAGATCTGAGCGGATTCTGCCGCTGGCTCGAGGATACGGCAGGTTCAAAGTTGATCAGTGCACGCCGCAGTGACATCCAGGCTTATCTCGGTGCGAGGGTGCAGCAGGGAGCAAGCCCGCGCACCACGGCAAGATTGCTATCCTCCCTGCGCAGGTTTTACCGGTTCACTGTAAGAGAGGGTTTGCGCATCGACGAACCGACCCGGGACATCGAAGCGCCGCGCATTGGCAGGCCGCTCCCGGACAGCTTATCAGAGGAACAGGTAAGCAACTTGTTGAGTGCGCCTGATACGACAATTCCACGCGGGCTCAGGGATCGGGCGATGCTGGAACTTCTGTATGCCACCGGTCTTCGCGTGTCTGAACTGGTAAACCTCGAATTGCACCAGATGAACCTGCAGGCGGGTGTAATCAGGGTGATCGGCAAGGGCTCCAAGGAACGGCTGGTGCCAATGGGAGAGGAGGCGCTCTACCACCTGGAAAACTATCTCGACCAGGGCAGGGCGGAACTCCTCAAACGTACAGATACCAGCGTCGTCTTTCCGGGACGGGCCGGGCGTGCACTCACACGGCAGGCTTTCTGGTATCTGATACGCCGTCATGCCAGGCAAGCGGGTATACACAGTCATATATCACCGCATACACTGCGGCATGCATTTGCTACCCACCTGTTGAACCATGGTGC
>JARFQC010000178.1 GCA_029287965.1 Arenicellales bacterium | reverse complement strand
CTTCCAGGTTGTCCGGCCCTTAGTCAAGGCAAAGGTTGCAGACCAGTCCTCGTCACGAAAGCTTTTCTCGTCACCGATGACATTCACCTTGTCCAGAACTATCGTCGAACCGGAAATATCGAATTCCATATTCTTCGGCACACCATCGGTCAGCTTGATATCAGCCGTCAGTGCAGCCGCGATTTCCTGCTCATCCACACGGGCTGTCATGTCTTCCGTGACCAGGCGAACAAAACCGTCGGCATCATCGTTCTTGAGCATAACGTCCGCGACGAGGTTTGCTTCGCCATCGAGAATCTTAAGCGGCGAATCTGCAGGCAAGTATTGGTTGTAGACCTTCATATCCTTCACTCTTGCGGAAGGGATATGCAGGCGCAGTTCGAGGTTGTCACCACTGCCGTCGAACTTCACTTCCCTGCCGAGCGCCTGCAGCAGGATGTCGATGTCCTCGACAAAGGGCTGCTCGTCGCCCTTGCGGCCGAACTGTGCACCCCGCACGGCAACGTCCAAGGTCATATCAGGATGCTCTCCTCCTTTGATCACCTTCAGTTCAACACCGCCACCACCGCTGCCCCGTGCCTGGTAGTCGAGCACATCGACGACCAGTGCTTCGGGAGCAATAGTCAAATGAGTCCCTTCATCCAGCCAGCCTGAATCAACATTCACCTGGGCTGAAATTTCGCCGTCACCACTAATCTTGAAGTTGTAAGGGTTCTTCACAAACAGATTGAGCCAGCTCAGGTCGGATATTCGGCCACTGACCTTGAGTTCGTTATCCGCATCCGCCATTAACTCGCGCAGGTTTTTCTTCAATGCAGTTTCAACAAGATGCCGCGCTCCGCTGACACCGGTTGGTGCATCGTCAAGATTCAGGCGCGCAAGGCCCTTTTCGATCATGATCTCTGCAAACCAGGGTTTTGCTTTCTCATCATCCTGTGACAACACTGCATTATCGAGCTTGAAATAGGTACCGGATATATCAACCTCGCCATGCTCCAGGGATGGACTATCGATGCGCACGTAGGTGTCCAGGTTGGTTTTGAAACGATAATCACGAAAACCCATGTCTGCTTCGTCAGAAGACAGGTGCAGTTCGGTATTGAACTCCTGGCCGGTCAACTTGGCACTGCCTTTGAGTTCCCCTTCTCCACCATGGAGGCTGAAGACCCACTTCTCGGGCAGAAAACGCTGAAACATCTTGAGATCCGGCACCCTGGCCGAGGGTATATCAACGGCAAAGGACAGTGGCCGCGGGCGCTTGCCGTTTAACGGAACCACTACTGTATTGCCAACTGCACGCACATCCAGCCCGTCGCCGCTGAACATCGTTTGACCTTCGGAATCGAATGCCTTTAATGAATCAAACCTGACGCCGATGTGGTTTTCGGGCTTTTTGCCCGGCACTTCAATGCTGACACTACCATCACCTTCAACACGGTAGTCCAGGATATTCATGCCCAGTTCATTGGCAGCAATATCAAGCTTCGTACCCGACTGTAGATCGCCTTGCCTGAAGTGCACCCGGCCCTTCACGTGACCCGCGCCATCGACTGTCATGCCCTGGAATGCTCCAAGGTAGAGATTCAGGAAAGCCAGGCTATCGGTGTCCGTATTGATCTCTGCATCGAGATTCAGAAATGCCAGCGCCTTGAGCCCCTTGTTCTCTTTTGGCTTGAATGGCAGCAGTTCAACCGTACCCTTGACCTGGGCCTGCTTGGTCACTTCGCGCTCGTTGTTGAGGACCAGCGACTGCAGCGAGATATCCACTTCACCATTGCTCACCGACAGGGGGCCACCACGCGTCTGCACCGACAGGTCAGCACTCAGTTCACCGTTAAGCTTTGCCTGCAGCTGGTACAACCAGATCACGTGGCTGCCGCTGGCATGCATATCGGTAAGCTGTATATCCCAGGGTTTTTTACCTTTCTTTTTCGGTGCCAGCACCGGTGGTGTGGTTTCCAGTTCGCGGCCTGCGATGGGCGGGAAAAACTCGCGGGTAGCGCTATAGTCCTTGCCTGGCTTGGGCCGCGGCCGCTGGCGATATTCAACATCTTCGGCACTGACATTGCTCAGGCTGACAGTCTTGAACGGCAACCTCAACAGGGAGATCGATGCGCTGGCCTCAGGTGCCCTGACTTGCCACTGCTGACCCCGTGACTGGCCATTCGCCATGACGCCACGCGCATGGACGCGCGTCGGGTAGAGGGTCCAGGCACTGTCCCAGCTGACAGCAAACTTGTCCGGCTTGATTTTATTGATGAGGTCCTGGGTTACCTGCAGGTTCAGTGCCGTATTGACCAGCACGAGGTAGACGATCTCGATCGCTACGACGACGATCAGGGTGCGTTTCAGTATCGGGTTCATGGATCTGGATTCTACTGTTACCCCGCAACGAAATACATCTGTTAAGCGTATTGTTTCCGGGCGAGCTTGATCCATGAGGCAGCAGCCCTGCCGCAGGGCTGCCGTACCATCAGGATGCGCTGTTGGTATCGCAGGCAGGATACGCTAATGTGACACATACTAACTAGCCTGGGAGGAGCGGTCACATGAGCCATATCAAAAATGCCTGGACGCTTGCCATCGAGCGCCTGAATGCCTCATGGGGCAAGATTCTGGCCACCCACCTTGCGTTCATCGCACTGGGCTTCGTCCTGTTTACCCCCCTTCTGGGCCTGACCGGCCGACTGCTGCTGCGCCTGTCCGGCCAGGACGCACTGGCCGATCAGGACATCGCCTGGTTCCTGCTCTCGCCGATCGGGCTGTTTGCCCTGGTCTTCTTCGCCGGACTGCTAATCGCCATACTCGCATTCGAACAGGCGGTATTGATGAGAATCATTACCGGCGTCATGCAGCACAAACACGTATCAACCATGCAAGCCCTGCTGTTTACCGCTGCCAGGGCAAACAGACTGCTATTGTTTGCTTTGCGCCTGGTCGTGCGGGTGCTGGTCATCGTCCTGCCCTTCCTCGCGATAGCGGCGGCAATTGCCTGGTGGCTGATTACCGATTACGACATCAACTTCTACCTGATGACGCGACCGCCGGAATTCATTATTGCGGC
>JARFQC010000183.1 GCA_029287965.1 Arenicellales bacterium | reverse complement strand
GGATTTTCAATCCCCTGCTCTACCAACTGAGCTACCTGGCCACGCGGAAGGAGGGCGAATTATACGGGCGTGTGCCGGGTATATTCAAGCTGAGGTGGTTTCAGCTTGACGGAGGGACGAAATCAGCCGGTGCGGACGAGCCTTCACCGAACAGGAATTTCTCCATTTCTTCCTCGAGAAATTTACGTGCCTTGGGTTCGAAGGGTGTAAGGCGGTATTCATTGATAAGCATGGTCTGCTGACCCAGCCACTGCTGCCATGCCTCCGCGGAGATGGAATCAAAGATGCGCTGGCCGAGATCACCCGGATAGGGGATGCGTTCGAGCCCTTCTGCTTCCTTGTCTAGTTTTACGCACTGCACCATTCTGCTCATGTCATGTTCCTCAAGATTTTCGTGACCGGGGCTGCCAGTCCCAGTTCCTGCGTTCCGGCAGGGTTATACCAAACAATGCGATCTGCCTCCATGATCCGCTCGCCCTGCATCCTTATGACTGATGCGGGTATGACACTGATCTCGAGATGAAAGTGGCTGAAAGTGTGGCGGAACGGTGCATGCGCGTCCTGTGAATCGATCTCCACACCCAGCTTGTCGCGTGCCCAGTCGGCAGCATCTCCATCGTGTTCCGGCAGGCTCCAGAGCCCTCCCCAGATACCCGCCGGCGGACGCTTTACCAGGCAGACATGGCCGCTTTCGTTGCGAATCAGGAGCATGCGAGTCTGCCGGGTCGGGATGCGCCGTTTCGGTTTTGCCGCAGGAAAACTGTCTATAGCGTCTGCAGCCAGTGCCCGGCAGTCGCTGCTCACGGGGCACTCGGCACACAAGGGGCTGCGGCGTTTACACCGCGTCGCACCGAGATCCATGATGGCCTGGGTGTAGTCGGCGCAGCGCTGATCGGGCGTCAGTGCTTCACTCAGTTCCCATAGCTGTTGCTCCGTGGCACGTGATCCGGGCCAGCCATCGATCATGGCATGCCGGCTGAGTACGCGTTTGACGTTGCCGTCGAGGATTGCATGACGTTCGTCGAAGCTCTGGGAAAGGATTGCCGCCGCGGTAGAGCGGCCGATGCCGGGCAGTGCGATGACATTGTCGGCTTCTACCGGGAATACGCCATCGTGTTCAGCCATGATGCGCTTTGCCGCAGTATGCAGGTTACGCGCCCGTGCGTAGTAACCGAGCCCGCTCCAGTGGTGCAGCACCTGGTCTATGTCTGCATCGGCCAGGGCGGCAATGTCGGGAAATTGTTCCATGAAGCGGTTGAAATAAGGAATGACGGTGGCCACCTGGGTTTGCTGCAGCATGATTTCCGATACCCAGACGGGGTAGGGATTGCCCCTGACTTGCCAGGGCAGGTCGTGGCGACCGTGCTGGTCGTACCAGGCGAGCAGGCGGGTGGCGAAGGTCATTTGTACAAATGCAGGCAAATGTTAACTGTAGGAGCGGCGGCCTCGCCGCGATATTTTTCAAACGGATTGTTCGCGGCGTGGCCGCCGCTCCTACATGGGAGGAACAACCGCCAGGTTACATGATATGGCCGGCAGTGGCGGCCTGCGGATTAGTCAGCAGTTCGACGGCCTGGGTGCTGTCGACGGGCTTGGAGAACCAGAAGCCCTGCACCTGCGGGCATTCGAGTTCACGCAGCCGTTCGAGCTGATCTTCGGTCTCGACGCCCTCGGCGATGATATTCATGCCCAGCAGCTTGCCCAGCGTAATGATTGACTGGACGATGGCATCGGAGTCGACCACTTCCTGGACGAAGGAGCGGTCTATCTTCAACGTGTCATAGTTGAACTTCTGCAGGTAGCTCAGTGACGAATAACCGGTACCGAAATCATCGACGTGCAGACCGACGCCCAGCTTGCGCAGTTCCGCAAGCTTGGCAATGGATTCATCGGCATGATCGAGCAGCACGCTCTCGGTGATTTCCAGCCGCAGGCTGGTCGCCGGCAGCTTCGTGTCTTTCAGGATGCGTCGCAGGGCGACGACGAAATCGGGCTGGTTGAACAGCTTGCCGGAGACGTTGACGCTGATGTTGAGCGGGGTCGTACCAGGGTGCTGCATTTGCCATTCCTTGGTCTGTTTGCAGGCCTCGCGCAGTGTCCACCAGCCCATCGGTACGATAAGGCCGGTTTCTTCAGCGGCGTAGATGAATTCTCCCGGGGGCACCATGCCGCGCTCCGGATGGTTCCAGCGGATCAGGGCCTCGAACCCGACCAGGCCGTCATTGGTCAGCGACACTATGGGCTGGTAGTGGAGTATGAATTCGTTGCGCTCAACGGCCTGGCGCAGTTCGACTTCCAGGCGCTGCAGTTTGACCACGCGCTGATGCATCTCACGGTCGAATATCTGGTAGCAGGCCTTGCCCTCTGACTTGGCCAGGTACATGGCGATGTCCGCATCACGCAGGACGTCATGGGCCGATTCGTAGCGGTCCGTCCCCATGGTGATGCCGATACTGACCGAGGTGCTGATCTCGTTGCCGTCGATGATGACCGGCCTGGAGCAGTCCTCGAGTATCCGGTCGGCGATATGCGTGACCTGTGACAGGGTGTGGACGTCTGCCAGCAGCAGGGCAAACTCGTCGCCGCCCAGGCGTGCCACGGTGTCACCGGGGCGAATGATCAGGCTGAGCTTTTCGCCGGTCTGCTTGAGCAG
>JARFQC010000039.1 GCA_029287965.1 Arenicellales bacterium | reverse complement strand
CCAGGCATTGAACCCCAGTCCTGATCGAAGAACACACCACGAGAACGATCTTCCGGTACGAAAGACTCGCGCAGCTGGTCAACGAAACCGAGTGTTGAGTTACGGTCACCTTCGAGCTTACCTACGACGGTACCGGTGTGGAGGTGATCACCACCAGACAGACGCAGACATTTAGCCAGTACGCGGAAATGGATACCGTGTTTAGGATGACGATCGATTACAGCGTGCATCGCACGGTGGATATGCAGCAGCATGCCATTTTCACGACACCAGTTGGCCAGACCTGTGTTGGCAGTGAAACCGCCAGTCAGGAAGTCATGCATCAAGATCGGTGAGCCAACTTCTTTGGCGAACTCTGCACGCTTGTACATCTCTTCAGGTGTAGCAGCAGTAACGTTCAGGTAGTGGCCTTTCTTCTCGCCAGTTTCCTGTTCTGCTTTCTGGATTGCTTCACCAACAAATTCGAAACGATCTCTCCAGCGCATGAATGGCTGTGAGTTAACGTTCTCGTCGTCCTTGGTCATGTCCAGGCCGCCGCGCAGGCATTCGTATACGGCACGACCATAGTTCTTGGCAGACAGACCCAGTTTCGGCTTAATGGTTGCACCCAGCATTGGACGACCATATTTGCCCAGGCGATCACGCTCGACCTGGATACCAGCAGGCGGACCGCCACAGGTCTTGATGTAGGCAATCGGGAAACGAATGTCTTCCAGGCGAAGATGCTTGAGTGCCTTGAAGCCGAATACGTTACCGACCAGAGAGGTCAGAACGTTTACGACTGAACCCTCTTCGAAAAGGTCGATCGGGTAAGCAACGAATGCGTAAAACGATTCGCTGTCGCCGGGCACGTCTTCAATGCGATATGCACGACCTTTGTAGAATTCTAGATCGGTCAGCAGTTCTGACCATACAGTGGACCAGGTACCGGTAGAACTTTCCGCGGCTACCGCAGCTGCGACCTCTTCACGAGGTACTTCAGGCTGTCCGGTGACCTTGAAACAGGCCAGGAGGTCGGTATCAAGTGGAACATAATCCGGGGTCCAGTATTTATCGCGGTACTCCTTTACGCCCGCTTGGTAGGATTTCTCTGCCATGGTTAGTCTCCCGTTTCGTTGACTGGCTTGTAAAACGTTAAATCACTTAATAAATGGGGTTCGAAGAATAGGCTGATGTCTATGATCACTTCTAATAAATATTTAGCCGTTAATGCATAGATAAATATCTATGAACTAAATATCTAATAAAAACAATTAGATAACCTTCATCTCCAACCTCACAGGTAGGTATTTTCGGGCCCCCTGCTGAACTTCATCTATATATTTCCTGAAGGTCATTTACAGGTCCACGATTACCATCTTGTCCGTTTCCCGCAATTCAGCTTCATCTGGCCTCATGCAGCCCTCCACCCGGCATAGTGGTTACGCATCAAGCGCGTTTTTTCAACCATGCGGTAGGTGGAGCGGTTGTTATTGAAGCGGGAAACATTGTTCAGTTCGACCCAGATGACATCGTGTGACTCGTCATTTCCGGGTATTTCCAGTTCATCATCGATCTCGACGAGAAACCGGATATCAATATGCTCGTGCGGCGGTTCATCGCCAACCGCCAGTATCGCATGAATATCCACGTCAAATACATCTTCGTGCAGCAGCCTGATATGCGATGCATCCAGCCCTGTCTCTTCCGACGTCTCACGCAATGCAACACGCAATATGTCGGCATCGCCATCGGCATGACCACCGGGCTGAAACCACTGATCATGCTTGCGATGGTGCAGCATCAAGACGCGTTCTCGATTTGGACAGACCACCCAGGCCGATCCTGTCACGTGCATTGGCCACAAGTGACGGTAAAAACAATCTGTATGCCCGGAAACGAAGTGCCTGGCGCGATTGACATAACCGGCCTCTTCCATGAATCGCGTCGAATGGTGCTGCAGCAGCCTGAGCAGTTCTTGTCGATGCATGATCAGGTACCCGGCGGATATTCTATTGCGCTTATCGCCGCTGCGGCAGCCTCTTCGATATCCGCTTCCTTGCCTGCAAGCGTTAAACGACCAAAGGCACCGACCGCGCGGCAATCGACGAGCTTGATTGATGCCGCCTTTTCGGCCTGGTTGGCAGCGTAGGTGATGTAACCCGCCGGTTGGGTCTCCAGGATGAACATGCTCTCGCCCGGAATCATCATGGAGCCGCCACGGTGCTGACGGTTGATCAGCGTGGTGTGATCGGAAGTCATGCCACGAATAATTTCAGACCATTCGACTTTGCAGTCATCCCGTTCGTCCAGCTGTGAGCCCATGCTGGACAGTAAAATATGCCCTGCTTCGCGTACATCCGCCTGCGAACGGGAATGGATTACCATGGAACCGAAGGCACGCTCCACCACCTGCTGGGTCAGTTTGACCTGGGTGGCCTTGAGTGCAATATCGGTGACACGATGCACCGCCATGCCAGGTGCGACCTCGACCCACAGGACCGAATCGCCGGGTACCGGCGGGAACCCCTGCGAGACTGACGCCATCAGTTCCGCCAGCTGCGGCTGCAGCGAATCTATGTAGACATAGGTTCTGAGCTCTACCTTGGGATCGCTAGTCATGAATTACCGCGTTTTTTGTACCGCTGCAGCCTATTAGAAACCGAATCTATTTGATCATCAGGAATGTTACTTCCTGGGTCTCATCCCCTGCGAATGATTCGACTACATTCTCTGGGTGTATCCGGGGCGAAAAATCTTAGGTAAACGGACACTTATACACAAGTAAATAATTTTTTAATTATTAATAGATAATAATCTATATATAGAATTACATTTATTAAGGGCTAATCTCGGCATCTGCGACTAGAGTTGCTCGGCTACTCCAGCAAAACGCTCGACACAGAGACAAGGCACGAACCAGACCTAATCCGGTGTTGTGCGGGGCCTCTTGCTGCCCCACCACTGCAACCATAGTTATCTGTTCTGGTACCGGTTCAGATCGAAAAGACCCGCATGGATCGGTTTTTCCCGCAGGTATTCATCCTGGAACCAGTCAGCCGTACTCCAGAAATGCGAGTTTGTTCGACGAGTGCCATAGATGCTGACGAACTTCTCGTAATCTTCGCGATTCTGCAGTGCCGCGTAGCGCTCGGTAAACATATCCACGTCATCGATATCGACGGTAAAGAAGAAATTCGGAAACGAACCTTCCAGCCAGTCGACCACGGTCAGGGTGTCCTTGCTGAAGTCGCGTACTTCACTGTCTTCCTCGTCCTGGAACATCGAGGTGACATTCTTGTACGCCTTGTTACGAATCACGGTATAGGCCAGGTCATTTTCCGGTTTATCGTCACGTCGTACACGAATGAACGCAACATCCGGGAAGGCCGCCAGGACGAACCCGTGCATGCTGGCAATCTGGCGCATCGCGGCATCTGCCTTGCGCTTGTCGGCATCGGCATTCCTGGCATGACACGGTGGCTGCTCACAGCGATTGATGACGTCATCGCGTTCGAGGACGCTGGCAAACCGGCGCTCCATCTGCTCGTAGAGTTCACGCTGCGGATCGTCGGTCTTGTACCCTGTCACGACATCCATAGTCATCCACATATCGGTGTCTGCTATGTCCGAGTCCATACCCGCGCGCATGCCTGCATACCAGCTGTCGCGGATCGCCTTGCGGTGCGTGGTGGGTATAAAGGCCAGGTACATGTCCTCGCCTTCCATGCGCAGGAAATCCATGTACAGGCGTGTATTTAGCTGATGCTTGAGATTGCCGAACACGTTGAAACCGGCCACCAGCAGGTAGTGGATGCGTTCGAACAGCGGGTAGTCGATTACCCACGAGGTCTCCGGGTGCGCGCCGGAGAACCCATAGTTAACCGATGCCGAGTCGAAGTGCCTGAACACTGTCAGTGCCGCATTGGGGTTCGTGCCATTACCGTCCCAGAGGAACTGCATCGAGTCTTCCAGCGAGTACTGATTCATGCTTGAAAAATATTCAAACCTCGCTTCATTGTATTTACGGACCAGTTTGCGATACTTCTTCCACGCGCTGAGCAGACGGATGTTACCGCCCTGTGCAGAAGGAATAGCAAGGTAGTCGGACATCTGGTCGAGAAATTCAGGCTGGTCCAGCATCTGGTCGAGCTCCGGATTCAGGAATGTCACCCAGAACTGATCTTCGATTACATTCAGCGCAATCATGCCGCGGCAGACCGGCCCCTTGATGAAGCCCTCGATGAAATAGCGCGCATCGTCGAGCAGAAACTCGTAGCGAGATCGCGGCGGTATGTCTTTGAAGGCCTTGAAGGGATTGGCTGCAACGTCCGGCTCCCATGACGGCAGCTCGGCGACCGTGTAGTCCGGCTCGATGAATAGCTGACGCATGCGCTTCATCTTCTCATCCGACAGCTCATAGACCACGTGCGTCTTGGCGACGATGTCCCCCTGGAAGCGCAACAGGCGGTAGTAGAACTCACCGCCCGGATCATCATACGGACGGACAGTCGGGATCTCGTCTATCGGCTTGCCCGGAGGGGTAGTGGAACGCACCAGGCGATAGAACTCGCGTTCATCAGTGCCTTTGAAATGCATGTGGCCGATAAACAGGTGTTCGTAGATGTAGCGTGATACCAAATGCTGCTTGTTACCGTCGCCATTGAGGAAGGATTCCCATTTACTGATCTGTTTCGCGGCCGCTGCTGAAGGCTGAACGGCATCCGGAACGGGTGCGCCCTGTGCCAGCCATTGAACCAGCACACGATACTCCTCGTCAGCCAGGTTGGGCATCGCGAACGGCATGCCCTGGTCGGGGAACTTGTCTGCATACTTGTCAAACTCGTCAATAGTCGGACAGGTCTGCTTGCGTCCCAGCGAAAGGTCAAAACTGTCATGCAGCATGCCGACCCGCGCCTGCGGGTTCATCTGCTTAAGACGCAGCATTTTGTACATGACCGACTGGTCGAGGTTGTGCTTCGCCGTGGCCGTGCCTTCATTCAGGACACTGTGGAACCCCCGGTCGCGCCACCCTTGTGTGGTCTTCTCGTCAATACCCAGCCGGGTTGGCGTCATGGTGCTGAAACGCGCCCCGTTGTAGACCAGCTCTTTGCTGGCACCGCGCTGGATGCCCTCGGGAGAGGACAGCTTGAGCTGGCAGGGTGCATCGTAGCAGCCATGACAGACGACACAGCGCCGTTCGAGTACAGGCTTGACCTCGTCATTATAGGAAATCGGCTCGTCGGGCAGGGTCTGCAGCAGGCTCAAGTCCACCGTGGCCTGCTGGTCGGTGATGCTCTCTTTCTTACTCGAACAGGCTGTAACGGTCAGCAGCGTGGCCAGAAATAATGCAGCGGCCCTGTACGGCCAGTTCCTTGTTTCTCGTTTACTCGACATGGTGAGGCGTCCTTCGCTGAGGCGTATGATGCAGCCGTGTATAATCGTGCAAGATAGTGCAGCGATTCTAACAAACCTGCCAACTGTTTCTACATAATAACAATACATACCGATGATGAATTGCTCATGACGATACGAAAGCTGCTGGGCATCGTATTTCGCACACTGGTGATACCGGTCGCCCTGATAACGGCTATTGTGGGCATCCTCAAGTACGTTGACGTCAGCGTACCGATGGAACGCGTACGCCAGGCATTCGTCAATAGCGCCAGCGACACCCTGGGCCGCGAGGTGCACATCGACGGCGAGGTTCGGCTGGCGATATCGTTCTTCCCGACCCTGGTGGTAGACGGCCTGCGCGTTCCCAACCATCCAGGCTGGTCGACACCCGACATGCTCAGTATCGGCGAAGCCCGGGCACAGGTGGCCCTGATGCCGCTTATTGCCGGGCGCGTAGAGTTACTCGAGATAGCCGCTGAACGTATCACGCTCAATCTCGAGCAGGATAAAAACGGGGACAAGAACTGGGGGCGGCAGGCCCGCGAAGATGTCGACCCGGAACCGGCATCCCGGCCTGACGACCAAGCAGTTTCGGATAGCTCGCCGGGCGACAACTTCACGATCGATGAATTCAGTCTGACGGATGTCACGATCAATTACCATGATGCCAAGCTGGACAATGGATTCAGCGACCGCATCGAGCGCCTGCAAGTGAACACCGAGGATCACTCACGTCTGGTGGCCAGCCTGACCGGCGATACGGAGGGCATTGACTATACCTTTACCGCCACGTCCAACCTGTTGCGCAACCTGGCCAATAACCAGCCATGGCATTTTGAATCGACCGGTCAGGTGGGGCAGAACCCTGTCAGCCTGGTGGCCAATATTGATACAAGCAGCGGCGCCATCACAGGCGACGTCGAGCTGGAAACCAGCGAGATTGATATCGGCAGGCTGCTCGAGTGGCTGCGCATCACCAAAGGCCTGGATCTGGCCGCCGGTCAGATGCGAATTTCCGCATCCCTGCGTGGCAGCAGCCTGTACGATATCGTCCACCAGTCGACCTTCCGGGTCGACCTTCACGATGGCAGATGGCTGCTGAAAAGTCATGTCGATGACCGCACTCAGACAATCAGTTTTGAGCATGCCGCGGTAGAGGCTGTTGAATCGCAGGATTTGAAAATCCTTTTTGCTGGCAAGGTCGGTGCTGAACCGCTGGACCTCGTGTTTCGTTCTAATCCGCTGGGGGCGTTTTTTACCGGCGTTGAAAACGTCACACTAGCAGTGGATGCCAAGCTCGCCAACGCTGACCTGAAGCTAAACGGCGATGTCAAGCTGCCGGTGAGCACGAAAACATTCTCGGTAAACATGGCAGTGAGCGGCACACAATTGAATCAATGGAACCAGCTCCTCGCCAGCGACCTGCCGCCACTCGGCCCCTATTCACTGTCCGGCCACATGGACATGACGCCTAAGGGCTTCCACATCACTGAATTGGATGCGCGCATCGGAGACAGTGACCTGGGCGGAGTCATCAAGATCGACATTACTCACCCGCGCCCGTTGTGGACCATGAACCTGGTCAGCAAAAACTTCCAGATCGACGATTTCGACCTCGAAGATTATTCAGTGATACCTGACCAGGAAGCGGTGACGGAGACAGAGCAACCACAGACCACAACACGCGAACGCGTGCGCGAAGTAATGATACAGGCAAACACCAGCCTCGAGCAGCCGCACGATGTCGATAACCTCGATGCAGACATAACGCTGGATGCCCGTCAGGTATATTCCGGCAAAGACCGCCTGGGAAACGGCCAACTGGTGATGGCGCTGCGGGAAGACGTGATGGACATCAAGCAGCTCAAGCTCAATGTCCCCGGAGGAGATCTTGAAGGATCCATGGGGATCCAGTTGATAGACGACGGCATCGAGGGCTATTTCAGGCTGGATGTAGAGAAGCTTGACTATGGCATCCTGACCCGGCGCATCAATCCTGACACCAGTGCGGATGGCCTGATCACTGCTCGTGTCGACCTCGAGCTTTCCGGCAGTGACTTCTCGCACAGTCTGGAACACGCCAGTGGCAAGATCGACTTCGCCATGTGGCCGAGAAACATAGGCGCCGACGTGATGAATATCTGGGCCGTCAACCTCTTCTTCGCCATCCTGCCTTCATTCAGCGACAGAGAATCCAAAGTCAACTGTGTCGTTGCTGTGCTGAACACCGAAGATGGACAACTCAATGAGCAATTCCTCGCCCTCGATTCAACCAAGGTGTGGGTCAACGGCAACCTCGATGTCAATTTTCCCAAGGAGACCGTGCGGTTGTCCTTGTTTCCCCGTTCCAAGACGGCAAGGATGTTCGGACTGCAAACGCCGATCCATGTACGTGGAAACTTTGACGACCTCAGCCTGCGAATTCGACCTCTAGACCTGATCGGCTCCTATGCGTCGTTCATACTGAGCCCTCTGCACGCCCCGATGCGACGCATATTCGGTGAACAGATACCCGAGGATGGCAGCGAGATATGCGGAGAACTGCTGGATCGGGACTACCTCAAACGCCTGCAGGAAAAAGCCGAGGAGCGAGAGCGGGCACTGGATAATGCCTACTCGGGTGACTGACAGTTCAAAGCGGCGGCTAATCGGGCG
>JARFQC010000032.1 GCA_029287965.1 Arenicellales bacterium | reverse complement strand
GCGTGGTGACGTCAAGTTTACCGCACCGCTGACTGGCATCACGGCTGCAGTCGTTGGGGTGATCCTCAACCTGGCCGTCTTTTTCGCCTATCACGTGCTCTGGCCGCAAGGCTTCGAAGGTGTATTTGAGTGGTTCTCCCTGCTCATCGGCGCGGCGGCATTCGTGGCCTTGTTCCGCTACAAGGCCGGTATTATCCCGGTTATCGCGGTATGTGCAGCGATCGGGCTGGGCTATACACTGATAACGTGAACAGGAACATTACATGGACATCCTGACCAATATCGTTATCTGCGTGGTCGCAGTGCTACATGTTTATTTCCTGGTGCTGTAAATGTTCCTGTGGGACAAGCCCGCCGGGCTGCGTGTCTTCGGCCACACACTCGAGGCCGCCCGGAACTCGAAGGTGCTGGCGATGAACCAGGGACTGTACAACGGCTTTCTGGCTGCCGGATTGATCTGGGGCTTGAGTCTCGGTGATGCAGGCCGTCCGGTGACGCTGTTCTTTCTTGCCTGTGTCATCGTGGCAGGCGTTTTCGGCGGGCTGACTGCCAACCGCAAGATTCTGCTTGTTCAGGCGTTGCCGGCGGTAATTGCCATGCTGCTGGTCGTTATCTGAAGCAACGGTTCAGCCGCTGATCTGGGTTCTTGTTACCGGATGTGAACGGCTAGGGAATCTCTGAACAAGTCCATGGGATGGGGGTTCGGGGGAAGAGGCGTTAAGAAGTGACCCGTAAGCCATTGAAGTAACGACTCTTCCCCCGTAGATAAACTTGCTGGAATATATGGATGAGTCGCAAGGCGATTTATTCAGATATTCCCTGACTGGATTCAAGACTTGCCGGGTTTCTTCTTCCTGGCTTTACCTGGTTTGCCTGCAGCCGGCTTACGGGCCTTTTTCGCTTTTTTCGGCCGCGCCGCTTTGTCGCTGGCAGGTTTGCCTTTGCCCGGTCGGGATATTCTCAGCTGCTGGCCGGATACCCAGACCTTTTTCAACGCGGTAAATGTCTCCCGCGGCATGCCTTCCGGCAGGTCGATGAGGCTGTGATCATCGAAGATGTTGATGCGGCCGATGTACTGGCTGTCGAGTCCGGCTTCATTGGCAATGGCGCCGACTATGTTGCCCGGTTTGACATCATGGTCGTGGCCCACTTCTATACGGAAGCGTTCCATGCCTTCTTCAGGCTTGCCTGCGGGGCGCTCCGGGCGTTCGCGCCGTGCAGCCTTGTCGCGAGGTTTGCGTTGCGGCCTGTCGTTTTTGTCCCAGTCATCTCGGGCGGGCTTTTTACGCTGCGGCTTGTTCTGCAGCAGCAAGGGTGTGTCGCCCTGCAGCAGGTGGGCGAGGGCGGCAGCAATTTCCAGCCCCGTTACGTTGTGTTCCTGCTGGTACTGCTCGACCAGTTTAGGGAAGATGCCCAGGTCATCGGCCGCCAGCGTATCGGTGATGCGCTGATTGAAGCGGGCAATGCGCTGGTCGTTGATCACTTCGGTCGAAGGCAGTTCCATCCGGTCGATCTTTTTCCGGGTGGCTCGCTCAATGGCGTGCAACAGACGCTTTTCCCGCGGTGCGACGAACAGAATGGCGTCGCCTTCTTTTCCCGCACGTCCAGTGCGGCCGATGCGGTGGATGTAGGCCTCGGTGTCATAGGGAATGTCGTAATTGACGACGTGACTGATGCGCGAGACATCCAGACCGCGTGCAGCGACATCAGTTGCCACGATGATGTCCAGCCGGCCTTTTTGCAGCATGCGGATCGTTCGTTCCCGCTGCGCCTGGGCGATGTCGCCATTCAGTGCCGCCGAGGCATAGCCGCGGGCTTCGAGTTTTTCTGACAATTCTGCCGTGGCGGTCTTGGTACGCACGAAGATAATCATTGCATCAAAGGCTTCGGCTTCCAGGATGCGTGTCAGGGCATCCAGTTTATGCACGCCGCTGACTGGCCAGAAACGCTGACGGATGGTTTCCGCTGTCGTGGTCTTGACCTTGATCGTTATCTGCGCGGGATCATCCAGGTGCCGGGTAGCGATACGGCGGATCTGCTGCGGCATGGTTGCCGAGAACAGGGCGATCTGCCGGTCGTCAGGTGTTTGTTCAAGTATCCATTCCACGTCATCGATAAAACCCATGCGCAGCATCTCATCGGCTTCATCCAGTACCAGCCCGGTCAGGCGCCCGAGTTTAAGCGTCTTGCGGCGCATGTGATCCATGACGCGTCCCGGTGTTCCGACGACTACGTGGACACCTCGCTGCAGGGCTCGAGTCTGCACGCGATAGTCCTGGCCGCCGTAGATGGGCAGGACATGAAATCCCTTGATGTGCTTGGCGTACTTCTGAAACGCCTCGGCGACCTGGATGGCCAGTTCCCTGGTCGGGGCCAGCACCAGCACCTGCGGATCCTTCTGGTGCATGTCGAGACCAGACAGCATCGGCAACGCGAAAGCGGCGGTCTTGCCCGTGCCAGTCTGGGCCTGGCCGATAATGTCACGGCCCTCGAGCAGCAGCGGAATTGTTTCCGCCTGGATGGGCGAGGGGGTTTCGTAACCGACCTCGTCGAGTGCCTTGAGCAGGGAATCCTCGAGGGCCAGTTGTTTAAAGGTAGTAATGGTTTCTGTGGTCATGTGCAGTGCCTGATACAGCGGGTATTGCGCACCGTCGACGACAGTTCCCGAAATTGCGCGGTAATGGAAGTGGTGGCCAGGGACAGAATCGAACTGCCGACACGGGGATTTTCAATCCCCTGCTCTACCAACTGAGCTACCTGGCCACGCGGAAGGAGGGCGAATTATACGGGCGTGTGCCGGGTATATTCAAGCTGAGGTGGTTTCAGCTTGACGGAGGGACGAAATCAGCCGGTGCGGACGAGC
>JARFQC010000026.1 GCA_029287965.1 Arenicellales bacterium | reverse complement strand
ATTCATCCAGGCCGGCGGCTTTGCAGAAGATTTTTTCTGCTACATGGAGGACATCGACCTGGGATTCCGTCTCAGGCTGCTCGGCTATCGCGCCCTGCATGTCGCCAGTGCACGCGTCACCCACGAGGGCTCAGGCGTGGTAGGTGAGTACAGCGACTTTCACGTCTATCATGGCCATCGCAACCTGGTCTGGGTCTATATCCGGGACATGCCCGGACACCTGTTGTGGCTCTATCTACCACAGCACCTGCTGTACAATCTGGCCAGCGTCATCCTATTCATGCTGCGCGGCAAAGCGGGCACGATACTGCGTGCCAAGCGCGATGCCCTGGTGGGCCTCGGCAAAGCCTGGCGGCAGCGCCGCGAGATCCAGTCCGCAGCTGTTGTGAGTCCGGCGAAACTAAAACCGCACATGTCACGGCGCATACTGGCACCGTATCTATACAGAAATGAGTAACACGGAACTAACCAGCGTCATCATCGTCAACTTCAATGGCGGTACCTTGCTGCGCGAGGCCGTCGCTTCTGCGCTTGCCTCCGATATTCCTGTCGAAATTATCGTCTCGGACAACGCATCGACCGATCAGTCGATACAGCTGCTGGAAGAGCAGCTGGGTGATGACGAGCGCCTGCGGATCATCCTGAACAAGCACAATTACGGTTTCTCGCGGGCAAATAATATTGCCCTGGAACACGCAAGCGGTGAATTCATCCTGTTCATGAACCCGGACAGCGTGCTGGAAACCGACACGATCAGCAGGCTAGAAACCGTCATGCGGGAGCGTCCTGACGCCGGCATGGTGGGCTGTCGAGTACTCAACCCCGATGGCACGGAACAGAAGGGCTGCCGTCGGCGCGTGCCCACACCATGGCGTACATTCGTCCGCGTCCTGGGGCTGTCGCATTTCACCCGCAGCACGGAATGGCTGCAGGGCTTTGATATGTCGGCAGAGCCATTGCCTGACGGTCCGATCCAGGTCGATGCGATTTCCGGATCCCTGATGCTCGTGCGGCGCAGTTCGCTTGAAGTGGTGGGACCTCTCGACGAGGGCTACTTCCTGCATTGCGAAGACCTCGACTGGTGCATGCGCTTCAACCAGCAGGGACACAAGGTACTGTTTGTACCGGATGTCACGGTCACCCACGACCAGGGCTTCAGCAGCCGCCAGCGCCCGGTTCGGGTGATGTGGTACATGCACAAGGGTATGATGCGGTTTTACCGCAAGTTCTTTCTCAATCGCTATCCACTGCCGCTGGCCATCGTCGTTGCCGCAGGTGTCTGGTTTCGCTTCATGCTGCTCGTGCTGCAGCATTATGGACGACGCATCCTGTCCTGGTTCGAAGGGCTTTGCCGCGATTGTGTCGATGTCTTCACCCGCTCCAGTCCCGATACGCTGGACGCGTCCATACTGCCGCTGCAGCCGCACACCGATGACGAATCGGAAACTATCACCATACTCGGTGCGCGCAGCCAGGTGGGCCATTTCCTGATACCCAGGCTGGTCGGGCAGGGCTACAGGGTAGTGGCCAGCAGCCGCAATCCCGTTCGGAGCATCGGCCTGAAAGCCGTCGACTGGCGCGTCATGGATCTGACTGACGCCCACGAAACCAACTGGCCGGAACATGTCGGCACAGTCGTGTCGCTGGTGCCTGTCTGGCTGCTGCCCGGGGCTGTTGAAAAGCTCGCCGGCCGGGGCATGAAGCGGCTGATTGCGTTCAGCTCGACTAGTCGCTACACCAAGCAGGAATCAGACGTGGCATCCGAGGCGAAGCTGGCGGAAAGACTGGCTGACGGCGAGCAGCGGCTGACTGCGGAATGCACGGCCAACAACGTAGCGTGGACCCTGTTCAGGCCGACCATGGTATACGGTTGTGCGATGGACAGTAATGTTTTCTCCATCGCCAGCTTCGTCCGCCGCTTCGGCTGTTTCTTCATGGCGGGTGAGGGCGGTGGCTGCCGTCAGCCTGTGCATGCAGACGACCTCGCCGCGGCATGCAGCCGGGCGATGCATAACACGGATACCTACGATAAGTCCTACAACCTGAGCGGTGGTGAAACGATCAGCTACCGTGCCATGGTGACGCTGATTTTCCGCCTGCTGGGACGCAAGGCGAGAATTTATACGCTCAACCGAAGCCTGCTCAATGGCTTGATCAAGATCGTGTCTGTCCTGCCCGGCTTCAGGCACGCAACACCTGCCATGCTGGACAGGATGGAACAGGATCTATGTTTTGATCATAGCGATGCGGTGAAGGATTTCAGCTATGCCCCGCGGGGGTTCCTGCGCACGGGTTACAACAGCGGCGATTACGTCCAGCCCGGTGCGGCGAAACACCCCGATCCTTTATGCGACAAGCTGGATGGGCAGCATGTACTGGTAACCGGTGCCGGCGGATTCATCGGCTATTCAATGTGCCGTCACCTTGCCAACCACGGCTGCCGGGTCGATGCGGTACTGCGCGACCCGCGCCAGTTGATTGGCCTGGCGGGGAGAGTACGGCCGGTAGTCATCGATGATATCTGCAGTGTCAATGACTGGGATGAAAGGCTGCAGGGCGTTGATGCCGTTGTTCACCTGGCCGGTTACGTACACGAACGCGTCGGCACGCTTTCCGAGGCAGCGCGTATTCATTGTCAGCGTCTGAACGTGGACACCACGACTGTGTTGGCGAAGGCGGCAGCGCGGGCCGGCGTCAGGCGTTTTGTCTACGCTTCCAGCGTCAAGGTGCATGGCGAGTCCAGCGATATCGATCATCCCGTCGACGAAACCTTCACCCTCAGTCCCGGTGACAGTTATTCCTACAGCAAAATGCAGGCGGAACAGAACCTGCGTGATCTGGAGGAACACAGCGACCTCGAGGTCGTGGTGTTCAGGCCGCCGCTGGTCTACGGCCCCGGGGTAAAAGCGAACTTCCTGCGTCTCATGCGCATGGTGGAAATGGGTATACCCATGCCACTTGCCGCGGTAAACAACCAGCGCAGCCTGCTGTACATCGAGAACCTGGTCGATGTCTTCACGCGTGGCATCGTGCATCCTTCTGCGGCCGGCAACACATTCCTGATCAGTGACGGACACGACATTTCTACGCCGATGCTGATCAACACGCTGGCAAAGAATTTAAGTGTCAAACCCCGGCTGTTTAACGTCTCACTGCCCGTGATGCGCGCGCTTGCCAGCATAGGTGGCGAACAAGCGACTGTCGACAGGCTGGTTCAATCTCTTATCGTCGATTCATCGCACGTGCGTGATGTACTGGACTGGCAGCCGCCTTACAGCCTGGAAACAGGCCTGCGTGAAACAGCCAACTGGTATCAGCAGTTGTACGATCCCGTACACAACGGACAAAGTCAGCTTGCCGCCTATGCAAGCACCTGGCAGTAGGGATGATTGCCAATCTCGGAGTCTTTACTTTCCTGTTTGCCGTGCCTGCCACGGTCATCGCCGCCTGGTGGCTTACCGGCCTGACACGCCGTTACGCACTGCGCAGGGAAATGCTGGATATTCCCAATCAGCGCAGTTCTCACAGCGTCCCGACACCGCGGGGCGGCGGGGTCGCTATCGTTATCGTCGCGTCTGCTGCGCACCTTGTTGCAGCGTGGCTGTATCCCGGGCAGGCCGGGCTGGTATTGCTGCTGGGTATGACACTCGCAGGCTATGCCACGCTCGGCTGGCTGGACGATCATTACGACCTGTCCACTATCGTGCGTTTACTCGTCCAGCTACTGCTTGCCCTGGCCGTCATGTCCTGGCTGATAGTCAATGACTTCTGGATCATTGGCGACCTGCCTGCAGTGATCCTGACGGGTGTGGCCATAGTGTGGATGGTCTGGATGGCCAACCTGTATAACTTTATGGATGGCATAGACGGAATTGCCGCCGTTGAAACGCTGGTACTGGCGGTGACAGCTGGCGCCTGGTTCGGTGCTGCAGGCAGCGAGGGGATCATGCTGGCCTCGCTGGCCGTCGCCGGTGCCGCGATCGGCTTCCTTGGCTGGAACTGGGCGCCGGCTAAAATTTTCATGGGCGACGTTGGCAGCGTATCGCTGGGTGCATTTTTTGCTTTGCTTGCATTGCTGGGAGCAAGCGTCTACGCCATGCCCTTTAGCGCCTTTGTCATTCTATACGGCGTGTTCCTGGTCGATGCCAGCGTCACGCTGCTGCGTCGGGTCGTACGCGGGGAAAAATGGTGGCAGGCGCATCGGTCCCATTATTACCAGCGCCTCGTGCAGTCAGGCTGGAGTCACGCCAGGGTAAGCACTGCGGTGCTTATTATAAATGTCATGCTGGCATGCCTGGCCTCGGCGCTCGTTGCCGGCATGATGTCCGTTGCGGGAGCACTGCTGCTGGCGGCACTGATACTAGGCGTACCGCTAATTCTGATAGACTTGCACAGCAGACAGCTGCGCAACTGATCCTGTACAGGGAGCCAGGCATCAACACTAATATTTCCGGATACGTCCGTGTCTAAGACCGCATCGCTACTCCGACTGCTCAGGAACCGCTGGGCCGCCCTGGCACATGACCTGATCATGATTCCGGTAGCGTGGCTGTTGTCCTACTGGATACGCTACAACATCGGCGAGTTTCCCGAGCACCTGCTGGAGAGGGCGGTGCATCTGCTGCCGCTGGTGCTGCTGATCCAGGGCAGTGCGTTTGTCTACTTCGGGCTGTACCGGGGGGTGTGGCGCTTCGCCTCGCTGCCGGACCTGTCCCGCATCGTCCGGGCGGTGGTCGTCAGCACCGCGTTGCTGGCCGTGGCCATCTTTTTGCT
>JARFQC010000003.1 GCA_029287965.1 Arenicellales bacterium | reverse complement strand
CGCAGGCCCCGGAAAAAGGCAGCTAATTGAAACAAAAGGCATACCTGGGTTACGGGGCCAATCTCGGTGAGCCTCGCAATATGATACAGGTCAGCGTCCGGAGTCTTGACAAGTTGCCGGAGACCGCCGTTTCAGCAGTGTCGTCTTTGTACAGATCAAAGCCACTCGGGACCACCACTCCCCAGCCGGACTACTACAATGCCGTGATCGAGCTGGAAACAGGTTTATCTGCAGACAAACTGATGGAGGCGATGCACAAGATCGAATCTGCCAACGGTCGCATACGACCTGCTGCCGTCAACAGTGCCCGTACACTGGACCTGGACCTTTTGTTATACGGAAAAATGGCAACAGAAGACGGCTCCTTAACCTTGCCCCATCCTCGTATTCAGGAACGTGCGTTTGTACTGTATCCTCTTCTGGAACTGGCTCCGGATATTGAAATACCCGGACTAGGCCGAGCAGCAGATTTATTGTCCAGGGTATCAGGTCAGGATATCGAGCGAGTATGAAAATAAATGCCGACCCGCAGGGAATGCTTCCCGAGTACATCGTAGTAGAAGGGCCGATTGGAGTAGGAAAAACAAGCCTGGCAAAGCGCCTGGCCGGGGAGTTCTCCGCTGAAACGCTTTTCGAACAGCCGAAAGATAATCCATTTCTTGAAAAGTTCTACCAGTCTCGTGAGAAATACGCCCTGGCGACGCAACTGCATTTCCTGTTTCAACGCTCGAAGCAGATAAAAACCCTGATGCAGAGAGACATGTTTCAGACGGCCTGCGTCGGTGACTTTCTGCTCGAAAAGGACAGGCTGTTCGCACGCCTGAATCTCGATGAAGATGAGCTGCATTTATATGAACAGGTCTATGAAAGCCTGAGTCCTGAACTGCCTCGCCCCAATCTCGTTATCTACTTGCAGGCCCCGGTACCGGTTTTAATGAAGCGTATCGAAAAAAGGGGCATCGATGCTGAGCAAATAATTGATGAAGATTACCTCGACGCACTTTGCGCGTCGTATACCTCCTTTTTCCATACTTACAAGGCTTCACCGCTGCTTGTCGTCAACGCTGAACACATCAACTACGTTGACAGCGACGAGGACTACCGCCTCCTGCTCGATCACATCCTCAAGATAAAATCCGGCCGGCACTTCTTTAATCCCATGGTCACGGCGCAGCATGCAAATCGTTAATACGAAATCCGAGCTCAGCGTCGCCGTCAGTAAATTCAATAAATCTGGACGCAAAGTGGGCTTTGTCCCAACCATGGGCAATCTTCACAAGGGGCACCTGTCTCTTGTCTCCGCTGCATTCGATGAATGTGATGTGGTGGTCGTGAGCATATTCGTCAATCCTATGCAGTTTGGCGAAAACGAGGACCTCGCTACCTATCCACGCACACCTGAAAGCGACATCGAGGCGCTATCGGCAATGAACGTGGACCTGGTATATCTTCCGCCTGTATCGGATGTCTATCCGGGTGGTCTTACCAATCAGACGAGAGTCGTCGTGCCCGGTCTGTCAGAGATCTTATGCGGGATTTCGAGGCCGCAATTTTTCAGCGGCGTTGCCACGGTGGTCAACAGGTTATTCAATCTTGTACAGCCGGATTGTGCCTTTTTCGGGCGCAAGGATTTTCAGCAACTGCTGGTGATCAGAAAAATGGTCAGGGATCTTGCGATGCCCGTTCAAGTACATGCGGTAGATATTGTGCGTGAGGAAGACGGGCTTGCCATGTCATCGCGAAACGCTTATCTCGATAGTAAACAGCGCCAGCAGGCAGCCCGGCTCAATCAGGTGCTGCAGCGTGCTGCGTCGAATTATATGGAGTACGATGCCATAACGGACCTGGAACGAGATGCCAGGGAACAGTTGGCATCATATGGATTCCGCGTGGATTATGTAGAGGTCCGGCGCAGCGAAGACCTTGAACAACCGTCCGGGGACGACACATCACTGGTAATTCTGGCTGCCGCCTGGATTGGCAGCACGCGATTGATCGACAACAGGGAATTTACTGTCCATGAATAAATCATCAGAGAACAGTGGAGGCGAGGTGACGACGGCCGGGGTTAATCCTCGCGGGAGCAAAAAGACCCACGCGGCCGTGACGTCATCGGGGTCTGCCATGCAGAGATATCAGGATGTCATCGTCGGGCGAAGGTCGTTCACGGGAACGCTGTACTTCGAGTTCTGCAGCTGGCTGGCGCTTGTACCCGGTGCGCTGGGCATCCTGTTAAGAAAATGGTTCTGGCGGCGCTTGTTCGGCTCGTGCGGCAGCAACGTCATGTTTGGCAGCAATGTCCTGCTCCGGCACCCGCATAGAATGCATTTTGGCAATAATGTCGTCATTAGCGACGGCGTGATTCTTGATGCGCGCAATACGGAAAGCAGTGATGTTCTCAGGATCGATGACAATGTCATGCTGGCCAATAACGTTTCGATCAACTGCAAGGGCGGTAAGGTCCATATCGGCGAGAACACGGGTATCAACGCCCAGACCATTCTCCATTCTGTCGCTGACTCACCGCTCACTATCGGCCGGGACGTCATTATTGGCCCGCAGTGCTACCTGGTCGGTGGCAGTAATTACAATACTGAAGATTTAACAACGCCGATCTGGAAGCAGGGTATAAAGCCGGATGGCGGTTCGGAATTGGCGGATGATGTATGGCTGGGTGCCGGTGTCACCGTCGTAGGGGGAGTAAAGATCGGTACGGGCTCCATCGTTGCAGCAGGGGCAGTGGTGACAAGTGATATGGACAGCATGAGCATCTGCGGCGGTGTACCGGCCAGGCTGCTGCGGAAAAGGACTGATGAAGGCTGATAAACGCGGTGTAACATTTTGACTAAACCCGCTTATCTGCTGACCGTCACATTAAAGGTGCTGGTCTCGGCCAGTCTGCTCTACTGGCTGCTCCGGGATGTGGAATTCAAGGCGATTATTGATCATATCCGCCTGGCGAATCCGTGGCTGTTGCTGCTGGCGTTTTGCATGTATTTTCTCGGATACTTTATTACGGCCACCCGGTGGCGAACTTTATTGCGAGCCCAGGGGCATGACGCTCCACTGAACAGACTGGTGCGTTCCTTCATGGTTGGCTTGTTCTTCAGTAACTTTCTTCCTTCCACGATCGGTGGGGATATCGTGCGTATGTATGATTCGTGGAAGATCATGAAGCAGAAGTCCCAGGCCTTCGCCGTTATCTTTGTCGACAGGTTTCTTGGCATTACGGCGCTATTCTGTTACGCCAGTATAGCGTTGCTGTTCATTGACGAGGCGGCACAGCAGGTGCCGTTGCTCAGGCCTGTTCTGATAGTGGGGCTACTGGTTGCTGCAGGCGCTATCCTTGTCCTTTTTACACAAGCCGATACCCTGCATGATACATCTGAAGCCTGGCGAGAATCGCATTCCAATCAGCTGGTTCGCCTGGCCGGTAAGTTGCTGGGTGCATTCAGCGCGTACGGAGGGAAAACGGCGGCATTGTTCAAGGCCTTCGTGCTATCACTGCTGCTGCAGTTGAATGTCATTGTGCACTTTATAATCATTGCGCTGGCCATGGGACTGGACATACCGATAATCGCTATGTTTGTAATCATACCGGTAGCAACTGTGGTAATGATGCTGCCCGTGTCTATAAATGGGATAGGCTTGCGTGAAGCGGTATTCGTATTATTCTTCGGACTGTTCGGGCTAGCCGGTGATCAGTCCATAGCGTTTGCGTGGATCGCATACGGATTCGTACTGGCCCAGGGTCTGCTGGGCGGACTGGTCTTTGCCGGCCGCTTGCTGACTCGCGCTCCTGATAACAAGGAACTGGATAATGTCGGAGGATAGCCTGGAAGTGAATGCTGATAAGAGAGCCTGGCTGTTTGCCACGATCCTGTTCCTTGTGTTTCTCCTCTATTACTCTGTTACATCCGGTCTGCTGCCGAAAGGCGCAGGGCCAGACTTTGCCGTTACAAACGATATTTCAAGGTTTGTCTACGAGCACTCGACGCTGCCTGTTCTGCCGGAAGATTCAGGTGAACTCCTGTTTACACCTGGAGGAACGACACGCGCTACACGACCACCGGCCTCCTACCTGATATCCGGCTTTCTTGCACACTTGTCTCCACGGATGGAGACAAGTTCCTTTATTGCCTGGCGTGATGGAACAAGTCTGACATCAGCGCTAGCACTGGTAGTGGTATTTTTCACCTTGTACGTATACTTCCGGTCTGTGCCGTATGCATTGTCTGGAGCACTGTTGCTCGGCCTGATGCCGCAGTTCACGTTTATCGCCTCCTACAATAATGATGACAGTGCCGGTATTTTGTCGGCGTCTCTGGTTATCTTGTCAATGGTGATCATCCATCGTCGCGGCATCAATTACAGAACTGTCGCATTCATGGCAGCAAGTTGCGGTTTTGTGCTCATAACTAAGTTTACGGCGTGGCTAATATTACCCTTTGCGGGGATATACACCTTGTGGAAAGCCAGGCATCAGATGGGAAAATGGTGGCGTTATATCCTTTTG
>JARFQC010000200.1 GCA_029287965.1 Arenicellales bacterium | reverse complement strand
CCATTGACCACATCAAGGACGATGTCATGCACTACTCGAAGGGTTTCACCCTGGCTGAACTCGTTGTCAGCCTTTCCATTCTTGCAATAACTCTGGCAATCGCAGCACCCTCATTTGGCAACTTGGTAAAAAGCAACCGCGCCACAGCACTCGTTAATGACCTGCTCACAGACCTGCAGCTTGCGCGATCAGAAGCCATCAAGCTCAATCAGACCGTGACGCTGTGCAAAAGCAGCGACAAGCTTGGCTGCGGTGGTGACTGGAGCGATGGCTGGATCGTGTTCTCGGATTCCAACCGCAACCGCCGCATCGATGGAACCGACCGGCTGCTTGTTATATCCGATGCCATCGGCGGCAGCCTGGTGCTCAGCTGGAACGCTTTCCGCAGTGACAACTACATTCAATTCAGCTCGCAGGGATACATCCACAGCAACAACGGTACATTCAAAATCTGCCCGTCAGACCGGGATGTGCGTCAGGCGCGAGCCTTGATCATCAACCGCATCGGCCGGGCAAGAGTCTCGAAGGACCGCAATAGTGATGGCATTCACGAAGATGCGCGAGGTCGTCCATTATTTTGCAGTTAATGTAAGCAGCCCGGGAACTTTTACTGCGACCCTCCATCAAATCCGTCAAGAAATGATTGAAAAGCATTTTCATTAGCATTTCTTAAATTACTAAACAGTGTCACCGCAAACGTGGTGGCGTGGTATTCAAAAATTCTAAGAGGAATTACAAAGATGAAGAGCCCTATCAAACAAAACACTGTAGCAGCCGCTGTTGGTTCACTGTTAATCGGATCAGTCGCAGGCATCAGCACCGCTTCAGCGGACTCTCCTTTTGCCATGACATCACTCGAAAGCGGCTACATGGTTGCCATGAAAGAAGGTAAGTGTGGTGAAGGAAAATGCGGCGGCGACAAGGCCAAATCCGAAGCCGAAGGTAAATGCGGTGAAGGCAAGTGCGGCGGCGACAAGGCCAATTCCGAAGCCGAGGGTAAATGCGGTGAAGGCAAGTGCGGCGGCGACACGGCCAAATCCGAAGCCGAAGGTAATTGTGGTGTAGGCATGTTCGGCGGAGACAAGGCCAAATCCGAAGCCGAAGGTTTTTGTGGTGAAGGCATGTGTGGTGGTGATAAAGCCAATTCCGAAGGCAAGTGTGGTGAAGGCAACTGCGGCGGCGACAAGGCCAAATCCGAAGCCGAAGGTAAATGTGGTGAAGGCAAGTGTGGTGGTGATAAAGCCAAGACCGAAGGCAAGTGTGGTGAAGGCAAATGCGGCGGCGACAAGACCAAAACCGAAGCCGAAGGCAAGTGTGGTGAAGGCAAGTGCGGCGGCAGCAAGTAAGCTGAACCTGTAACGCCCGGGGCAGGTGAGCAATCGCCTGCCCCTTTTTTTTACTAGCTTGCAGGAGATCATCGAGACATGAAGATGGAAGCCGACTTCCTCCTTACCCTGCTCGAGTTCATGGCCGCGCTTTTCGTGTTTGTTGTGGGCCTTGGCGTTATAGCCATCATCGTGATGTATATCGTTGACAAGACCCAGACCAAACAGGCTATCAGGCATAACTTTCCCGTCATTGGGCGTTTTCGCTATGTTTTTGAAGAAATGGGTGAATTCTTCCGCCAGTATTTCTTTTCCATGGACCGTGAAGAAATGCCCTTTAACCGTGCCCAGAGATCCTGGGCATACCGCGCGGCCAAGAATGTCGACAACACCGTGGCGTTCGGCTCAACCCGCAGCTTGCGGCAAACCGGTACCACGATGTTCGTTAATCACCCCTTCCCTACGCTGCGTTCCGATGCCGTGGAATGCGCTGAACAGACTATTGGTCCGGGTTGCACAAGCCCGTTCAGGACATCGGCCTTATTCTCGATCTCTGGCATGAGCTACGGCGCCATTTCCACACCGGCCGTACGCGCCCTGTCGAATGGCGCGAGAAAAGCAGGCATCTGGATGAACACGGGTGAAGGCGGCCTGTCCCCGTATCACCTCGAAGGCGGCTGCGATATTGTTTTCCAGATCGGCACAGCAAAAAATGGCGTACGCGACCTTGCAGGCAACCTGTCCGACGACAAGCTGTGCGAAGTCGCTGCGCACGAACAATTACGCATGTTCGAAATCAAGCTCAGCCAGGGTGCGAAACCCGGCAAGGGTGGAATCCTGCCGGGTGCAAAGGTCACTGAAGAGATAGCGAGCATACGCGGCATCCAGCGCGGCGAAGATGCGATAAGCCCTAACCGCCACCTGGATATCAGCTCTAATGACGACCTGATCAACATGATCGAGCATGTGCGCGAAGTCACCGGTAAACCTGTCGGCTTCAAGGCTGTGATAGCTGATGAAACCTGGCTCGATGACCTGTTCAGCAACATTTACCAGCGTGGCAGCGATGCAGCGCCGGACTTCATCACCGTGGACGGTGCCGACGGCGGTACCGGCGCCGCACCCCTGCCCCTTATCGATGACATGGGTTTACCCTTGCGCGAAAGCCTGCCGATGCTGGCTAACAAGCTGATCGAATACGGACTGCGTGAGCGGGTAAAGATTATCGCCTCGGGCAAGCTGATCACCCCGGCGGATGTTGCCTGGGCACTGTGCCTGGGCGCTGATTTCTGCGTGTCTGCACGCGGGTTCATGTTTTCACTCGGCTGCATACAGGCCCTGCAGTGCAACAAGAACACCTGCCCTACAGGCATCACGACACACAACCCGAAACTGCAACGCGGTCTTGATCCCGCGGACAAGGCGGAACGCGTGGCCAGCTATGCCAAGAACCTGTGCTATGAAGTCGGCATGATTGCCCATTCCTGTGGCGTCAACGAGCCCCGTGAACTAGCCCGCCATCATGTTCGGGTGGTAATGGAAAACGGACTGTCCATCCCCTTGCACAAGCTGCACCCCACACCTGAGGCCCGGCATGAAAGCATTGCGGCGAATGGATAAAAAAGGCCCGGTCATTGCAGCAAATGAGGACTCATCGTTGAGAGTGGTCAAGCCGTATTCCGGCATGACAACGAAATGGCGCTGTTCCGTGTCGTAGCCAGGGTACGCAAGCTGAACTAACGTCAAATTTAACAGTCACAAAAAACACGACACCATAACGGAGCATGATGTGAACACCTTTGTAAAAATCGTCACCCCTTTACAGAAGCTGCTGGACATGACACGCAGTGTGGATTTTATTGCACCACTGCTGCTGAGGCTGTACCTGATACCGATATTCTGGATGGCGGGTACGAAGAAGTTTGCTGCCTTCGAAGACACGGTAGCATGGTTCGGCAATCCTGACTGGGGGCTGGGCCTGCCCATGCCGGAACTGATGGTCATCCTTGCCGCCGGCTCTGAAGTTCTCGGTGCCATCCTGCTCACCCTGGGACTGGCCGTGCGCTGGATATCCATTCCCCTGATGGTCACCATGGTAGTCGCCGCAGTTTCATCACATCTTCACAATGGCTGGCTTGCCATAGCAGAAGCAAGCGGTGTGTTCGCCACTGAAAGAACCATGGCCGCCGCCGAACGCCTGGATCGTGCCAAGGATATCCTGCGCGAACACGGCAACTATGACTGGCTTACGGAATACGGTAACTTTGTAGTTCTCAATAACGGCATTGAGTTTGCAGCAACCTATTTCATCATGCTGGTGGCGCTGTTCTTCATGGGCGCGGGCAGGTATTTCAGCATGGACTACTGGATAAGGCGCAAATACATGCCGGAGAACAAGAGCACGAGCGATGAATAAATCAGCTACACCAACTTACCCGGTACAAGGTGCAGGCGTTGGCCTGCGCCGCAGTGTACTGGATGAATTTATGCAGCATCCCGACATGCCGGTGGACTTCATGGAGGTTGCACCGGAAAACTGGATAGGCGTAGGCGGCAAGTTCGGCAAGCAGTTCCGCCATTTCACGGAACGCTATCCGTTCCTGATCCACGGCCTGTCGCTGTCGATAGGCGGGCCGGAAAAGCTCGATGAAAACTTCGTTCGCCAGGTCAGGGATTTTATGCGTGAACACGATATACGCATCTACTCGGAACACCTGAGCTACTGCTCCGATGACGGCCACCTGTACGACCTCATGCCGATTCCCTTCACGGAAGAAGCGGTACATTACGTGGCCGAACGCATCCGCCGGGTCCAGGATATAATCGAACAGCCGATGGCTATCGAGAACGTGTCCTACTATGCCGCGCCGGGCAAGGAAATGGACGAGATCGAATTCATCAATGCCGTACTTGACGAAGCAGACTGTAAACTCCTGCTGGATGTAAACAACATCTACGTCAACTCGGTGAATCATCGCTACGATGCATCCGGGTTCCTCTCTGCGCTACCCGCCGAACGTATCGCGTACATCCACATCGCCGGGCATTACAACGAAGCCGAGGACCTCATCGTTGATACACATGGCGCTGACGTGGTGGACCCGGTCTGGGCACTGCTGGACGAGGCCTATGCACAGTTCGGCGTTATCCCCACGCTGCTGGAGCGCGACTTCAACATCCCCCCGTATGCGGAACTGATGCAGGAAGTAGCGACAATACAGCGTTACCAGGCGAAGCATGCACAGGCCGCAAGCAGAAAGATGGAGCACGCCTGACATGCAGGACTTCAAGTCCACGCAGTATGCCTTTGCTGCCCACATACGCAATCCCGACGTCAACGCGGCACCGGATGGTATCGAAGACCGGCGCATGGGCGTATACCGGGAATTGTTTTTCAATAACGTTGAAGGATTCCTGAGCAGCAGCTTTCCCGTGCTGCGCAGCCTGTACACGGACGAGCAATGGCTGGAACTGGCACGCAGCTTCTATCATTTGCATCGCTGCCAGACCCCCTACTTCCTGGAGATCTCGCGGGAGTTCATTGACTACCTGCAATCAGAACATGTAACGCGTGACTGTGACCCGCCTTTCATATTCGAACTCGCACATTATGAATGGGCCGAACTGGCCCTGTCGGTATCAGAACAGGAAATAGATTTGAGTGGCATCGACGTAAACGGCGACCTGCTCATGGGGCACCCGGTCATGTCGCCGCTGGCATGGCTGTTGACCTATGCATACCCGGTTCACGGCATCAGTGAGGATTTCATCCCGGAATCACCGTCAGCCGAGCCGACCTGCATCATTGCCTACCGTGACGAGAATGATGAGGTGCAGTTCACAGAAGTTAATGTAATTACTGCGAAGCTTATTCAACTTATTGAATCTAATAATAATATAACCAGCATGACTGCACTGGAATCATTGGCGGATGAGTTGCAGGGCGTGTCCCGCGAAGCCATTGTCAGCGGAGGCAAGGAAATACTCGAAGGCCTGCGCAACCAGGGCATCATCCTTGGCACCCGGCAACCGGGGCAGGAAAACCCGGAATAGATTCTCTTTTGCCTTACCTGTGCAGACAATGCATCACCGAAAGCACGGATACGCTAACAGTCTTAACCCGTTCCAACCTCCTGCTCTGCCTGATGAGTGAAATCCAGGTACAGGTTGTACGAGGCAATCATGAACGGGAACAGGTTTGACATGATGCCCACCGAGTCATTCTTGCCGAAGATAAAGTAGCTCAGCAGCATCAGGCTGCCGGTAATGCTCATGTACCAGAACAGGCGCGGCATCACGACCTTGCGCGAGCGGCGTGATGCCCAGAGCTGAACGAACCAGCGCCCGGCAAACAGCAGCACACCCACGTAGCCAATAATTTTCCAGGGCGTGATGACCAGCGTCGCGCCAAACAGTTCGGGGGTTGCAATGATATCGTGCATGCCTGTTCCTTAATCGTCCTTAACAATTACCGGGTGCGTCGCCCTGCGCTGCAGCCAGGCAACGCCCATCAGGTCGAAAACACCGACCCATAAGCGGTCAAAAAAGCCATAGTGTGACGCCCCGCGTTCGCGTTCGCGATGGTTCACTTCCACCGACATCACCTTGCCGCCACCCCGCTGGATCATGGCTGGCAGGAAACGGTGCATGTGGTCGAAAAACGGCAAGGCCAGGTAGGCCTCGCGACTGAAGACCTTAAGTCCGCAGCCCGTGTCAGGGGTTTCATCCTTGAGCAGAAAGGAACGTATGCCATTGGCCAGGCGAGAGGAAATACGCTTGATGAACGTGTCCTTGCGCTTTTTCCTGTAACCATTGACGAGCTGCACCCCGTCGGGACTGTTCTGCAGCAAGGCGGTGTAGAGTGCGGGCAGGTCCGCCGGGTCGTTTTGGCCATCGCCATCCAGCGTGGCAATCCACTGCCCCTGCGCGTACTGAACGCCGGTGCGCACGGCAGTACTTTGACCGACAGATTCGGCATGACTGATAACTCGTAGTTCAGCGCATTCCTGCCCGGCATCGGACAGGCGCTGCAAGGTGCCATCACTGCTACCATCATTGACATAGATAAGTTCATAGGCGAGTTTGCCATCAAGCGCCTGGCGGACTTCGTCGACCAGTGGCTGGATATTCGCTTCCTCGTTATGGACGGGGATGACTACGCTGAGTTCTGTCATCGTGACCGGGCTCCGGTTGAAATTCGGGTTATTATATAGTCGTTATCGGCAAAAACACGTTAAATTACTTCCATGAATAAAGTTTTCACGCACATTACACACGTAGTACCCGCTCTGCTAATGAGCCTGCCCGTTCTGCTGACAAATCCAGCTAATGAACTTCACGCTGCCGACCTGAGTTACCCGCCTGCCGGCTCCAGCCTGCGCTATGTCGACAAGCGCAATGGTGAAAACAACCGGCCGATACATATCGATCGCCTGGATATACGCCCGCAGGAGACACCGCACACTATCATCCAGCCGGGGTATAAACCCTATCGCTCCACGGAGGCCACCACGGCTGCTGTGCAGCATGCACCACGCGTGGAAGTCTTCGGTGAGCGCAGCATCGAGGCTGCACCCAACGGCCGCCCGCTGCTGTGGAAGATCGATGCACCCGGTAGCGCCAGCAATTACATAATGGGAACGATCCATCTTGATGACGAGCGCATACTCGAACTACCTGACACGGTGCTGTCCCGACTGCGCTCGGCTGACCAGCTGATGCTTGAACTCAAACTTGACCAGCGCACATCTCTCGACATCATGCGCAGGATGATATTCACCGACGGCCGTACCCTGTCCCAGGTCATAGGCGAAGACCTGTACACGGACGTCAGTGAACACCTGTCTGCAAGCAATGGCATACCGGTCAACATGTTGTCTGTCCTGAAACCCTGGGCAGCCATGGTCATTTTACTGCGGCCGGAAAACAGCTCGGGCACCTTCCTGGACAAGCATCTCGGCCAGATCGCGCGCAACGACGGAATTCCCGTGCTCGGACTGGAAACGGTTGATGAGCAACTGGCCGCTTTTGACGATATCGCGCTTGATGACCAGGCATTACTGCTGCAATCGACCATCGACGATATAGGCGAAAAGGAAATCGTCTACCGGCAGTTGCTGGATGCCTACATAGCAGGTGACATGGAAAGCATCGTTGCCATCAGCAATGCGACACAACCCGGTGACCCGCGACTGGCCGGACTTTTCCAGGAGAATCTTATCGACAGGCGCAATCGCAGGATGTACCAGCGCATGCAGCCACTGTTAGGCCAGGGCAATACCTTCATCGCTGTCGGCGCATTGCACCTGCCCGGCGAGAACGGATTGCTGTCAATGCTGAAGCAGCAGGGCTATACACTGACAAGGCTGGAATACGGGATGTAACGCCAGTTAATCCGCCCTGCTAGCAAGTAATACTCACCCCTTATCGAGTGCGCGCCACAGGCATTTACCGTCAGTCTTCCTGTCCAGTTCATCCAGCCATGCATTATGTGCAACCAGCTCTTCCTTCGAAGCCGTGATGACGGGTAACGTTTTGCGATTTTTATCCAGCTTGCGCACCACTTCCGTATCGGCCACACTTTTTACTGCAGATCCCTCCCTGAACAGGGCCGTCTGCCCGCCAGTCATAGCCAGGTAGACTTCAGCCAGCAGTTCGGCGTCCAGCAACGCGCCATGCAGGTCGCGTTGTGAATTGTCTATGGTGTAGTGCCTGCACAGTGCATCAAGGGAATTCTTCTGCCCGGGACGTAGACGCCGGGCCATCACCAGCGTGTCGATGACGCTGCAAGTGGCTTGCGTCTTGCCCTGGCCCAGGCCGGCTAGTTCGAATTCGTGATCAAGGAAGCCGACATCGAAGGGAGCGTTGTGGATAATCAGCTCGGCACCTTCGATGTAGGTGAGAAAATCGCTGACGATGTCCTCGAACCGCGGTTTGTCGGCGAGGAACTCGTTACTGATGCCATGTACTTCAATGGCGCCGGGATCGATCTCGCGATCAGGCTGC
>JARFQC010000135.1 GCA_029287965.1 Arenicellales bacterium | reverse complement strand
CATCGCGGCAACCACGATAATTTTCGGTCTTGCACTGGGCTGGTCGGACCGGATCGGCAGCCGCAAGCGGGATGAGCACGACATCGGCTGGAAAGATGCCCTGCTGATAGGTGCTGCCCAGGTGCTGGCCCTGATTCCCGGCACCTCGCGCTCCGGCATCACCATTACGGCCGGATTGTTGCTGGGGCTGACCCGTACCGCCGCCGCGCGCTTCTCGTTCCTGCTGTCGATCCCGGCCATACTGCTGCCCGGCAGCTTGCTGGGCGTCGAGCTGCTGCAGTCGCCGGACCCGGTTCACTGGCGCAGTTTCTTCCTCGGCATGGTGTTGTCAGCCATATTCGCCTACTTGTGCATCCGCCTGTTCCTGGCCTGGATAATGAAGATGGACATGACTATTTTCGTTGTTTACCGGCTGGTTCTGGGTGTGTTTCTGCTGGTGGTCTTTCTTTAGTACGGATTCGCGGCCGACGGTTATTCCTACAGTTGTTTTACAGCACGGGCGACGACCAGTCCGGTTACCCTTGTGGCTCCTGACCGTTTGAGTGTCCCGGCAATGGCCTGCAAGGTGGAACCGGTGGTCATGACATCATCGATGACGGCAATGTGCAGCTTTACCGTTTCCCCGTTCACACAAAATGCGTCACGCAGGTTCCGCTGCCGCTGGCTGGCCGATAGCCCGGTTTGTGCCGGCGTAGAACGGCTGCGTGTTAGCAGCTTCGGGTCTGCGGGTATGCCGCACAGCCTGGACAGGCGTCGTGTGATCTCCCATGCCTGGTTGAAGCCCCGGCGGCGCATACGCCCGCTATGCAGTGGCACCGGTACCAGGACGTCAGGTACATCTTCCCTTGATGTCAGCAGTGGCAGCAGAAGTGACGCGAACAGGTGCGCAACGTGAATCCGGTGCGAGTACTTCAGTCGCTGGACCAGCTGGCTGACCGGGGGCTGATACAGCAGGGCAGCCTGGATGCCGTCGTAGTCGGGGTGTCGCGCCAGGCACCGGCCGCATGTCCCGGGGCTTCCCAGCGGCAGGGCGCAGATATTGCAGGTGATAAGCGGCACGGGCAGGTCGCCGATGCAACCCGGGCACAGGCACAGGCCATGCCTGGTAGCGCGCCTGCACAGCAGGCACGAGGTGGGAAGCAGAAATCGCAGGGCATGCCTGCCCAACTTGTAAACCATCCGTGGCTCTCCAGGTTGACAATCCATATCGACTTGTTGAGACTGCGAGCCTAATTCAAACCCGCTAGCGAGAAAAGACTGATGGGCCAGGAAATGCAGGATATCGGGAACGCCGTTCGCCATGACTGGCAGCGTGAAGAAATTGTTGCACTGCTGGAGATGCCTCTGAATGACCTGGTCTTCCGCGCTCAGACCGTTCACCGCGAGAATTTCGATCCCAATGCCGTTCAACTGAGTACGCTGCTCAATATCAAGACCGGCGCCTGCGCCGAGGACTGTTCATACTGTCCGCAGAGCGTGGTCAACGACACCTCGCTGAAGGTCGAACCGCTGATGAACAAGGCAGACGTGATGGAAAAAGCCCGCCAGGCCAAGGCCAATGGCGCCAGCCGGTTCTGCATGGGGGCGGCCTGGCGGTCGCCGACACCCAAGGGCTTCGAAACGACGCTGGATATTATCCGCGGGGTCAAGAGCCTCGGGCTCGAAACCTGTGCGACGCTGGGCATGCTGACCCCATCGCAGGCCGATGAGCTGTCGCGGGCGGGGCTCGATTACTACAACCACAACATCGATACCTCGCCGGAATTTTACGGCGAGATCATTACTACCCGGACCTTCCAGGACCGGCTCGACACGCTTTCACACGTGCGGGACGCAGGCATGAAAGTGTGCTGCGGCGGCATCGTCGGCATGGGGGAAGCGGAATCGGACCGGGCCGGCCTGCTGCAGTCGCTGGCCAATCTCGACCAGCATCCGGAGAGCGTGCCGATCAACCTGCTGGTGAAAATTGAAGGCACGCCGCTCGAGAATGCGGATGACCTCGACGTGTTCGATTTCGTCCGCTGCATCGCCGTGGCGCGCATCATGATGCCGCGTTCACTGGTCCGGCTGTCGGCCGGGCGCCAGGAGATGTCGGACGAGGCCCAGGCGCTGTGCTTCATGGCCGGAGCCAATTCCATCTTCTACGGTGAAAAGCTGCTGACCACCGAGAATCCGGACGCGAATCATGACATGACATTGTTCGACCGGCTCGGGCTTTACCCGATGCCTGTCGAGGAAGACATCGATCGCGCTGTTTCGGTTTAAGCGAACGACTCGTACCCGGCCGGGCAAGACAGGAACTGGTCCTGGTTGCATGGCGCGGCGGTACGGCATGGCACTCACATGTTTGACCTCCAGAACGACCTAGATGACCGCCGGGCCAGCGGCCTGCTGCGCCGCAGACTGAGTGCAGAATCGGCACAGGGCGTGCGCATGCGCTACGACGGGCGTGACTACCTGTCCTTCTGCAGCAATGACTATCTAGGGTTGGCCAGTCATCCGGATTTGCAGCAGGCAGCCTGTGATGCTGCCCGGCAATGGGGGACAGGTGCCGGGGCGTCTCACCTGCTTGGCGGGCACAGCCAGGTCCACGACGAACTCGAACAGGCCCTGGCAGACTTCGCCGGTACGGAACGGGCACTGCTGTTCTCTACCGGCTACATGGCCAATCTCGGCGTACTGGCCGGGCTTGTCGGCAGGGGCGGCTGCATCCACCAGGACCGGCTCAACCATGCTTCGCTGATCGACGGGGGCCTGCTATCGCGAGCTAAACTGCAGCGCTACCCGCACGGTGATCATTCCCGGGCACGTAAAAATCTTGCGGTGAATCCGGATGCCAGGCAGATACTGGCCACTGACGGCGTGTTCAGCATGGACGGCGATGTAGCACCCCTTGCGCAGCTTATTTCTGCCTGTCGAGATCGGGACGCACTTTGCTACATCGATGACGCCCACGGGCTGGGTGTGATCGGCCCGCAGGGCAGGGGTGCACTGGAGTTGGCAGGCATTCAGCCCGACAGTGACGAGCATCGTGATTGTGTCCTGCTCATGGGCACACTCGGCAAGGCCTTCGGCAGCTTCGGTGCATTCGTCGCTGGCAGCGGTGAGTGGATCGAAACCCTGGTTCAGCAGGCCCGCACCTATATTTATACGACTGCACTGCCACCGGCCCAGGCCGCAGTCAGCCTGGCGTCCGTCGAAATTGTCAAAACTGAACACTGGCGCCGCGAGCATCTCGCCGTGCTGATTGATCGCTTTCGCGCGGGTTGTCGCGAGCGGGGAATTGAGCTGATGGCGTCTGACACACCGATCCAGCCGGTGATGGTGAGTGACAACCAGAAAGCCCTGGACGTGGCAGAACACCTGCGCAGGAATGGCTTGATGGTGTTTGCCATTCGCCAGCCGACGGTGCCGGCCGGCAGCGAACGGCTGCGCATCACTTTCAGCGCCAGCCACGCCGAGGCAGATGTAGACCGCCTGCTGGACGGACTCGAGCAGGCAGGATTGTGATGCGCGTCCTGTTATTGCCGGGCTGGGGCTTCAGGACGGCGGTGTTCAAGCCGCTGACGGATGCACTGGGCAGTGACTTCCACATCGACAGCGTTGAGTCGTCGCAATACGGCAACGATGCCGCTTTGCCCGTGCCGCTTGTCGAACAGGCCGCAGATGTTGAACTGCTTATTGGCTGGTCGCTGGGCAGCCTGGTTGCGTTGCAGCTTGCACTCGCCAGGCCCGCAGCCGGCAGAAGGCTTGTGCTGCTGGCACCAACCCCGGCGTTCACCCGCCGCCACGGCTGGCGGGCAGGCATGCAGGAGGATGTATTCAGGGATTTCAGTGAGCTCGTGATGGCGGATCCGGCCGCAGGTCTGCGCCAGTTCGTCCGGCTCAACTACGGCATACGCATGGCGTCGCAAAACAGGACATTCCTGGCAGACAACACACTCGAACCCGTAGACGCAGCACTGAAAAACGGCCTGGCGAGGCTCGCGTCAACCGATCTGCGCGACAGCGTGAGCGAGGTGTCAGAACGGACCCTGGTCATGAATGCAGCCGATGACCGCCTCATCAATCCTGTAGCCGGGAAATGGCTGGCAGAACACCTTGCGCGGGCAGAACTGCAATCGTATGACAATGGCGGCCATGCCTTTTTCACGGCACGACCGGTCGAGGTGGCCGAGAGAATTCAACAGTGGGTGCAATGAACGACAACGAACAGTACACAAGCGTTGCGCATGGTTTCGAGCGTGCCTCTGCCGGTTACGACGACTATGCCGTCCTGCAGCGTGCCGTCGGTGATGAAATGCTCGAGCGGCTGGACCTCGTGCGCCTGGAACCGGTGGCGATACTCGATGCAGGCTGTGGCACGGGCCATTGCACACGCGGCTTGCGGGCGCGCTATCGCAGGGCACAGCTGATCGGGCTTGACCGGGCCGGCGGCATGCTCAGGCACGCCGGTAGCAGGCAGGGCTGGTTTGGCCGGTCACGTTTAGTCCAGGGGGATGCTGCGCACATACCGTTAGCCGATCATAGTGTCGACCTGGTGTTTTCCAACCTGATGCTGCAATGGTGCGAGCCGCTGGCCGTGTTCAGGGAATGTCGCCGCATTCTCAAACCGGAGGGGTTGCTGATGTTCTCCAGTTTCGGGCCGGATACGCTCAGGGAACTGCGCGAAGCCTGGCGCACGGTGGACGACCAGCCGCACGTCATCGATTTCCTCGACATGCACGACCTCGGTGACATGCTCATGCAGGCAGGGTTTCTTGAGCCGGTGATGGATGTTGACCGGCACACACTCACCTACAGCAATGTCATCGGTCTGCTGCGTGATCTGCATGGGATCGGGTCACGCAATATCAGCGCCCGGCGGCAGCGCGGCCTGATGGGCAAGGGCGCCCTGCAGCATCTCGATCAGGCCTACCGGCAGTTTGCCGGTGCCGATGGCCGCTTGCCGGCCAGCTACGAAGTCGTGTACGGCCATGCCTGGTCCGGCGGCCGTACCGATGAGCAGGATGTCCCCGGGCAGGCCAGCGTAGAATTCGATCCGTTCAGGCAGCGCAAATGAGCAGCGGCTACTTCGTGACCGGCACGGACACCGGTGTCGGTAAAAGTATTGTCAGCGCCGCATTGATTCATGCCGTGGGCGGTCGGGGCCATCGCACTGCAGGGATGAAGCCTGTTGCCAGCGGCTGCATGGAAACCGGGAGCGGTTTGGCCAACGAGGATGCTGACCTGCTGATGTCCGCCGCGAACGTGGAACTGGACTATGACCTGGTGTGTCCCTATCGCTTCATGCCCGCCATTGCCCCGCACCTGGCGGCAGCCGGAGTGGGCGTGGAGATCAACACCGGCAGGATTATGGAGGCCTACCACCGTATTGAGTCAGTCACCGACCGGGTCATCGTCGAAGGCGTGGGCGGCTGGATGGTACCGACCTCAGCAACATCGGGAATGGCTGATGTGGCCGTGGAGATGGGCCTGCCGGTGATCCTGGTTGTCGGTGCGCGTCTTGGCTGCATTAATCACGCCCTGCTCAGCCGGCAGGCCATTGCTGTCCGCGATCTGCCGTTGGCGGGATGGGTCTATAACCGTGTGGATCCGGGCATGGAAGCTGCCGACGACGTGTTGAAAAGCCTCGAAACATTGCTGGGTGTAGCGCCCATCGCCGATATACCGTATTCCACCCAGCCGGAACCTGCGCGCATTGCGCCGCTGATCAACCTGGAGGCGTTGGCTGCCTGACGTGTTTCACCGCCAGTGATACCACCGGTCAACCGTGCGCCAGGTAATGGTAGACCTGATGTATGTATCCTCCTGCCTGGATGTACAGCATCAGCCCGCTGCGTTGATTTTAGCGAGTACGTCCGCCAGTTCGTCGGCCCTCACGGGGCCGCTGTAAAGGTATCCCTGGTAGGCATCACAGCCTTGCTTGCGGATGTAGTCGAGCTGCTCCTGCGTTTCGATACCGACCGCGATGACCTGCTGCCGGTTGGCATGGGCGACGTCGATCAGGTTGTCGATGATTCTGGCGCTGTTGAAAGACAGGGGTATTTCGCGCACCAGCGATACGTCCAGCTTGATGTAGTCGACCGGAAGCAGGCCCTGGCTGTATAGCGATACGTTGCCGATGCCGATGTTGTCGATGGCCAGGCTCAGGCCCTGTTTGTGATAGTCGCGCAGCTTTTCTGTCAGCAATTCGTATTCGGAGCTTTTGCTGTCGATGGTGACTTCCAGCCGCAGGCACTCCAGGTCGCAGGTGATCATTTCCGTGGCGGCCCTGAGATCCTCGTCGAATTCGTTCATCAGGAAATATTGCGAGGTCACGTTGACGGATAGCCGGTGTTCGCCGTCGATCGGCGCGGCCTTGCTGCGTTCGGCGATCAGTCTTGCCGCCTCGCCAAGCACCCACCTGCCATAGCGCCGGGTCAGGCCCAGTTTTTCCACCTGGGGCAGGAATTCAGTCGCATTGAGCTCGCCGCGTGTAGGGTGTATCCAGCGCAGCAGCATTTCGGTGCCGAGGAAATGGTTGTCATCCACACTTACGATTGGCTGGACGGCACTCAGTAGCTGATTCTCCTTGAGTGCGATAACCAGCATATCGCGCATTTCGGCTATCGATACGACTTCGTTGTCCATTACCGGCAGGTAGAACTGAACATTGTTGCGCCCGGCGCTCTTGGCCTGGTACATCGCGCTGTCTGCATGCTTGAGGAGGTTCGTGGTAGTGACTGCATCATCGGGGTACAGGGCAATACCGATGCTGGTTGTGACATTCACCTTGAGCAGATCGAATTTCATGGGTTCGAGGACGGCTTCGCGGATGGCGTCGGCCAGTTGTCGGGCCTTGTCCGGATTGCTGTCTTTCTGCAGAACGATGAATTCATCGCCGCCCATGCGTGCGATCATGTCAGTTTCATCCATGATGGCGTTAAGCCGGCTCGTGACGGTGCGCAGCACCTCGTCGCCAATGCGATGCCCCATGGTGTCGTTGATGGTCTTGAAATTATCCAGGTCGAGGAACATCACCGCGCCGGATTGGTTGCCGGCAGATGCATCGTCCAGGGTGCTGCGCAGCTCTGTCATCAGCATATTGCGGTTGGGCAGCCCGGTCAGGTCGTCACACATGGCCAGTTGCTGGATGCGCTTGATGTTCTGGTCATGGGTGAGGGTGATGCCCGCGAGCCAGGAAGCCGCCTCGAGCAGGTTTTGGTCGTGGTCTGAGGGGCTGGCTACCCTGTTCAGCGAGATGGCAAAGGTGCCGAGGATGTCCGGACCGCTGCGAATTGGAATCGACCAGCACGCACGCAGGTTGTAGGTCTCTACGATCTGCTGAAAATCCTGCCAGCGCACATCTGTCAGGGTATCGGACACGATGACCTTGCTGCGGGTGTGGAAGGCGGTACCACAGGATGCCTTGTTCTCACCCGGTACCAGCCCGGCGAACGCTTCCCGTAAAGAAGCGGGTGCGCTGGGGCCCGCAAGCACATGCAGGGTGCCGTCCTTCTCGTCGGCATGCATGATCGTGCAGACGGCTTCTTGCACTTCCATCTCGATCAGCATGCAAATTTCATCGAGTATCGCCTGGCTGTCCTTGTCCGTCGCGATCATTTCGAGAATGTGCTGCTGCATCTGCAGCATGAACTGGTGCTGCTTGCGGGTAGTTATGTCACGGAAGATGACAGCCAGGGTGGCGTTCGAGGCGGAGTCCATTTCGATGATGCTGAACTCTACCGGGATTTCCCTGCCTGATGCGTGCAGCACGGACAGTTCCATGTTGCTGGCATTCAGCCTGTGGCGGCGGTCTGTAAACAAATCCTCCGGATTGTCGCTGCCGTCCAGGTGGAAGTGGGGAGGCAGGATCAGTTCATGCAGGGCGCGCCCGACGGCTTCGCTGCGCGGCCAGCCGAGTACCTGCTCGGCGCTGTCGTTCCATTCCCTGATGCGGCCAAGCGAGTCAATCATTACCAGGCCGTCCGGCAGTCTGTCGAACAGCACCTGGTCCCGCAGTTGAGCCTGTTGTCCGCTTGAGTCGTTCATTCTCTGATGTTGCATGGATCAGGCAGGCCAGACGGGAAGTCCGACTTTCTGATACCGGTTATCCTCGCAAAAAAGTATAGGTTAAATTTATGAAACGTGAGGGATAATCTCTATTTTTAGTAGACAAAGAGCATGAGTGCGAATGAGGTATAAAAAAGAGTATGCCCCGGCCTGTGAGCGCAACAGCCAGGTCATCCTGGAAAAGCTTGGCACGTCATTGTCAGGTTGTAGCCATGTGCTTGAGGTCGGTGCAGGCACCGGCCAGCATGCCGTGTTTTTCGCCGCGGGTCTGCCGCATATCCAGTGGACGCCCTCTGATCGTCCCGGCTGCCTGGAAAGTATTCTTGCCTGGTCAGCCGAGGCGGGCCTGGATAACCTGTCTCCACCTGTTGAGCTGGACCTGCTTGGTGACGCCAGCGATATACCGGCAGTCGACGCTATTGTATGCGTCAATACCATTCATATCGTTGCCTGGCAGGGGACTGAGCGTTTGTTCGAGATTGCCGCTGAAAAGCTGCCACCGAGCGGTGTGTTGCATGTTTACGGGCCATATCGATACCTGGACAGGCCGCTGGAGCCAAGCAACGAGTCTTTCGACGATTGGCTCAAAGCCAGGGACCCGGCAAGCGGTGTGAGGGACTTTGCTGCCGTTAACCGGCTTGCGCAGCAGGCCGGGTTGGAGCTCATGGAGGATGCGGCCATGCCCGCGAACAATCGTTCTATCTGGTGGCGGAAACGGCAGATTTAACCGGGGTGTCCCGTGTCACGAGTGCGGGTCCATTTTGTCGCGCACGCAAGCAGCACGGACAGGAAACCAACAGCCCCCAGTCCGGTGATGTGAAACACGACCAGCAGCGACAACCATGATATGGACAGCTGCTCATCCAGGAAAACCATGGCCGATGTGATCAGCAGGCTGACCAGGCTGATCACGGACAGGTAAATGATGAGTTGAAACAGTCGGCGTTCGGTCAGCAGACACTCTTGCATGAATTTCCGGATTGCAGGCATCGCAGGGCTCCCTTGGGGTGCAGTTATTGTTGAGATGCCTGAAACGATAGCGCCGCCGATGGGCGGGCGATGTGAACTATTACCGCAGCCTGAGTGTGAAACGGCTGTGTTAGGGAACCTCTGAGCAAGTCCATGGGATGGGGGTTCGGGGGAAGGGTCTTTAAGATGTGACCCGTAAGCCATTGAACTAACAGCTCTTCCCCCGTAGATAAACTCGCAGGAATATCTGGATGAGTCGTAAAGCGACTTATTCAGATGTTCCCTAGAGGTTAGCCTCGGCGTACTCTGCCAGCAAAGAACGCGGCACCCCCTGCAGCATGATGTTACCGCCGTGGACGAAACCCTTGAAACGTTCTGTCAGGTAAGTCAGGCCGGAACTCGTCGCACTCAGGTAAGGGGTATCGATCTGCGACAGGTTGCCCAGGCAGATCACCTTGGATCCCTTGCCTGCACGGGTGACTATGGTCTTGATCTGATGCGGCGTCAGGTTCTGCGATTCGTCGATCAGGATCAGGCTATGCTGGAAGCTCCTGCCGCGGATGTAATTCAATGACTTGAAATGCAGCGGCACCTTCTTCAGCAGGTAGTCGATGCTGCTTTCGCTGTCTTCATCGTCGTAATGCAGCGCTTCGAGATTGTCCGTAATCGCGCCCAGCCAGGGTTCCATCTTTTCCTGTTCGGTGCCGGGCAGAAAACCGATGTCTTCATCCAGTCCCTGGGTGCTGCGGGTTGCAATTATGCGCCGGTACTGGCGCGTCGATGCCGTCATCTCTATCGCCGCGGCGAGGGCAAGTATGGTCTTGCCGGACCCGGCTGAACCCGACAGGCTGACGAGGTGGATATCGGGGTCCATCAATAGGTCGAGGGCCAGGGCCTGGTAAATATCCCGCGGATGCAGTCCCCAGGCCTCCTGCTCCATCAGGCGATGATGGTCGAGGTGCTTGAGAAACAATGTATCGTCCTGCACTTCGACAACACGCGCGGTAAAGCCTTCTTCGTCGAGCAGGTACTGGTTGGTGCAGATATCCTTGAGCGGCCCGCTGCGCGGCACCTGGTAGTAGTTATAACCGTCCTTCTTTTCTGCCTTAACCTTGTCGACCTGGTCCCAGAAGCTGCCCTGGAATTCGATGTAGCCTTCGTTGAGCAGACCGATGTCCGATACCAGCTGGTCGTTCTGGTAGTCCTCCGACTCAAGCCCGCAGCCCCTGGCCTTGAGGCGCATGTTGATGTCCTTGGTGACCAGCACGGTGCGGTTTTCCGGGAAATGCTTTTTCAGCAGTGCGATGTCGTTGATGATCTTGTTGTCATTCAGATGGGTAGGCAGAACGGCCAGGTTGTCCGGCGCCTGCGTCATCAGGATCGACAGGCTGCCCTGGGGGGGGGATTTCTCTCCGCGCCTGATGGGGATGCCGTCCTCGATCTCCTCCGGTGAAGCATGACCGAGGATATCGTCGATGGCGCGTATCGCCTGTCTGCAGTCGGCGGCCAGCGCGTTGCGGCCACTCTTCAGGTTATCCAGCTCTTCCAGCACCGTCATGGGGATGACGACATTATGTTCTTCGAAATTTAACAGGGCGTTCGGGTCGTGGATCAGGACATTGGTATCGAGGATATAGTAGACCGGGCGTTCATCTATACTAGCGACTGCTGCCTGTGGTTCACCCATATGAGTCTCCGTTGCTGTTGTCGTCATTGATATACCCTAACGGTCATGCGTTACGATGCCATGACTTTCTGGTATATCCACACATCGCTGTCGCTGAAGCAACAGCAGATGATTTTGTCGAATTGATTTTCGTATTCGCGCATCGCCGCCACTGCGATGACTGCTGCCTGGCGCCTGGGGTAGCCGTAGACGCCGGTACTGATGCAGGGAAACGCGATACTGCGAAGCCCCTTGTCGCGCGCCAGGTCGAGAGAATTGATATAGCAGTTGCGCAGCTGTGATGCCTCATCGCTATCTCCGCCGTGCCAGACCGGTCCGACGGTATGAATGACCCAGGCGGCGGGCAGATTGAATCCGGGAGTCAGGCGGGCTTCGCCGGTTGGACAGCCGTCGAGCTTGCGGCAGGCTTCCAGGAGCTGTGGACCGGCTGCGGAGTGGATGGCGCCGTCAACACCTCCTCCACCGAGCAGGCTGTTGTTGGCAGCATTGACGATTGCGTCGAGCTTCAGCTGAGTGATATCCGCCCTGACGACTTCAATCATGTACACACGCTCATCATGCAGATTAGAATACCAGATAAATAGCGTTAGTCATCTATTCAGTGCATGATTCAGGAAATATTTTTTTCGCCGATGCGTAATACACTCAAGTGACCAGAACCCGCCACCCCGATCGCGCCAACGAGATCCTGCATACGCTCGCCGTCATGCTGGAAGATATCGATGCCGGCCCCGTGCGCACCGCTGCGCTGGCACGTGAAGTCGGTGTATCCGAAGCGGCCCTGTATAAACACTTCCCCAGCAAGGGACGCATGTTCCGCGCCCTCATCGAGTTCATCGAGGAATCCCTGTTCAGTCACACCAAGCGCATACTGAGCGAGCAGCAGGATGCTGAGCTGCGCTGCGGCAAGATTCTCAATTTGTACCTGGGCTTTGCCGAACAGAATCCCGGCCTGTGCCGGATCCTTACCGGTGACGCACTGGCCAGCGAGGATGCCGAACTGAAACGCCGCGCCCGGCGCATCTCCACCAGCCTCGAGACCCAGCTCAAGCAGGTCTTTCGCGAGGCCATGTTCCACGGCCGCCGCCCGATGTCGGCACAGGACAGTGCACGATTACTGATGACAATGGCCACGGGCAGAATCAGCCAGTACGTGGCCAGCCAGTTCCAGGTCAAGCCATCCCAGGACTGGGCAACACACTGGGATTTTGTCGCGACACCGCTGTTCGGCAACCTGGACCGCTCACAACTCGATACGCAGCCGCAGGTTGAACACCGGGCCTGAGCCGCCAGGCTGGGCTGAATCGTTAATCAGGACGCGCTGCAGACCGGACAGGCCGGGTCCTTCTTCAACCTGATTTCGTTGAAACGCATGACCTCGGCATCGAGCAGCAGCAGTCTGCCGCACAGATCGGTGCCTATTCCCGCCAGCAGCTTGATCGCTTCCGTTGCCTGGATGCTGCCGATGATGCCGACGACAGGCCCCAGCACACCGCTGCTGGTGCAGGTCTCATCGTTGTACTCGTCTTCCCGGTACAGACAGCGATAACAGGGCGCATCGTCGAGATGTCCCTTGAATACCGACACCTGGCCCTCCATGCGGATCACTGCACCCGATACCAGCGGTCGCGATTGTGCGACGCAGGCCCGGTTGACGGCAAAGCGGGTGGTAAAGTTATCCGAGCAGTCGACCACCAGGTCGGCGGCCGCTACCTGTACGGTCAGCGCGTCACCTTCGAGGGGTTCGGCAACTGCAGTGAGATGGACGTCGGGATTGATCGCATTTAACCGCTCACGGGCAGAATCCGACTTCGCCCTGCCCAGCTGACCGCTGTCATGCAGCACCTGCCGCTGCAGATTCGAAACCTCCACCGTATCGGGATCGTAAAACGTCAGATAACCGATTCCCGCTGCGGCGAGATAGAGCAGTACCGGTGAACCCAGCCCGCCAGCACCGATGACCAGCACCTTCGAATCAAGCAGCTTCTGCTGGCCTGCCATGTCCAGCTGCGGCAGCATCAGATGCCGTTTGTAGCGCATCAGTCGGTCATCATTCATATCATCCATCAGAAGATACTAGCCGATCGACGATTTCTCATCCACAGAGCGAAAACATTTGCTACACTGCGTGCGCACACCAATCAGGGGAGTCTCATTTGAGAAATAAAAGTATAACAACCCTACTCGTCAGCCTTGGTCTGCTGACGCTGCCGGCCACACAATCCATTGCCCAGAGTCCGGCAAACCGCAGCACCGACACCGCCCTGCCACCGCCCACCGAAGCCAGCGAAGACATCAGGGGAAAAGTACTCCGCTACCTCGAAAGCGATATCTTCATCACCGAGGGTTACGGTCTCAAGAAGGTCCATCTCGGGCAGTCACTGAACGATCTTATCGAGCAGATTGGGCAACCGCATAAATCCAATCGCGCCAGCCTGTTCGGCGGCAGCCGCAAGCTTTACTACCGTATCGACAGCAACACGGAAATGCTGGTCATCGTCACCAAGCGAGGTGTCGAGCAGATCGTATTTGAAGGCGACCTCAGTTCTTCCTACTCGACCTATGCAGGTGCCCGCTTCGGCATGTCGCAGTCGCAACTGCAGATCATCTACGGTAACGGCACGGTAAAGAAAAACACCATTCGTTTCTCGCGCAAGGGCATAGGCTTCGCGTTCAAAAACGGTACGATCAACATCATCCAGGTCTTTCCGAAAGGCACCTGACTCATCCGCATTTCCCCATGGCAGTAGAAATCGAACGCAAGTACCTGGTCCGCAATGACAGCTGGCGTGAAAACGCCGACGATGGCACGGCCTACGAGCAGGGCTACCTGCCTACCGACGGACTCTGCTCCGTGCGCATACGCATTGAAGGCAAACAGGCCCGCCTAAACATCAAGTCCGCAACGCTCGGCATTGTGCGCAAGGAATACGAGTACCCCATCCCGCTGGACGAGGCGCATGAACTGCTCGACAACTTCTGCGCCGACACGGTCAGGAAGACCCGCTACCACATCCCTTTTGCCGGCAAGACATGGGAACTGGATGTATTCGCCGGTGCCAACGCCGGGCTGGTAGTGGCAGAGATAGAACTCGACAGTGAAGATGAACAGCCCGAACTGCCTGGCTGGGCTGGAGAAGAAGTCTCTGAAGACCCCCGCTATTACAACACTGAGCTGTGTCGC
>JARFQC010000099.1 GCA_029287965.1 Arenicellales bacterium | reverse complement strand
CCCTTAAAATTAAAAACGCCCAGGTAAGCATATTCCTTCCAGGGGTCCGGGGTTTTAATTGTGTGCTAATTTTCTGCGCGGCGAGCCCGCCGCTCCTACACATAAATCAGACGAATGTAGGAGCGGCGCCCTCGCCGCGATAATCAAGCAGAAGTAGAAATCCCGCTAAATGCTCGAAAAACTCAATCCCCAACAACGTGCCGCCGTCACACATGTCTCCCGTCCCTTACTGGTGCTGGCGGGTGCCGGCAGGGGTAAGACAGGCGTCATTACCCACAAGATCGCCTGGCTGATCCGGGAACGGGGCATGCTGCCGGGCCGCATCACTGCCGTCACCTTTACCAACAAGGCAGCGCGCGAGATGAGTAGCCGGGTCCGTGGCATGCTGGGCAAGGGCGAGGCCCGCGGCCTGACGATTTCCACCTTTCATACCCTGGGTTTGAACATACTGCGCAAAGAGCATGCGGCGCTGGATTACAAACCCGGGTTTTCCATTCTCGATCAGCAGGACGGGATCAACATGGTCCGGGACCTTATGCGATCCGAGCTGTCGCTGGAGAACGATCTCGCCACCCAGGTCCTGTATCGAATATCAGCCTGGAAGAATGCCGGCACGATGCCGGGCCAGGTCGCAGAAGGTGATGCCGATGACCCGGTGACCAATGCCGCACGACGAATCTATCCGGCCTATGAACGGCAGCTGCACGCATGCAACGCGGTAGACCTGGATGACCTGATCCTGAAGCCGGTCGTGCTGATGAAGCAGCATCCCGACATTCTGCAGACCTGGCGTGAACGCATTCACTACCTTCTCGTTGATGAATACCAGGACACCAACAGCGCGCAGTACGCGTTGGTCAAAATGCTGGTGGGGGTGAGAAACGGACTGACCGCAGTGGGTGATGACGATCAGTCGATTTACGCCTGGCGCGGTGCACAGGTTGAAAATCTTTCCCAGCTCGGGCGCGACTTTCCCTCGCTTGAAGTGATCAAGCTGGAGCAGAATTATCGTTCTGTGGGCAGGATACTGAAAGTTGCCAATGCCGTGATCGCCAATAACCCGCATGAGCACGACAAAAAGCTCTGGAGCGCCCTTGGATACGGTGAGCCGATAGAAATCATAGAAGCTCGGGACGAGGAACACGAGGCCCAGCGTATTGTATCCAGCCTGTTGCAGGTGAAATTCAAAAGTGGCGCCAGTTATGGGGATTTCGCGATTCTTTATCGCGGCAACCACCAGGCCCGGGTTTTCGAGCGCATCCTGCGTGAACATCGCATTCCTTATTACCTCAGCGGCGGGCTGTCGTTTTTTGATCGTGCCGAGATCAAGGATGTCATGGCCTATCTGCGCCTGGTCGCGAATCATGATGATGACAATGCTTTCCTGCGCATCGTCAATACACCGCGCCGTGGCATCGGACCGGGCACACTGGAAAAGCTCGGCCGCTATGCCGGCGAGCAGGGCATCAGCCTGTTCAGGGCCGCTTCCCACCTGGCTCTGGAAACCCAGGTGACGGGCGCACAGCTGGCCTCGCTGCGGCAGTTTGCCAACTGGATCGCGACGACAGCCGAGGATGTCGAGTCCGGCAATATCAGGACATCCGTAGAGCAGCTGCTGGACCAGGTCGGCTATTACGACTGGGTACGCGCCAACAGTGAAGATGAGCAGCAGGCTGATCGCCGTATCGGCAATATCAATGACCTGATCGGCTGGCTGGATAAGCGTGGCGGTGAAGACCAGGAAAAAACGCTGGCAGACCGGGTGGCGGACCTGGTGCTGCAGGGCATACTCGACCGCAGTGATGAAGATGCCGAGGCCGACCAGGTGTCGCTGATGACCATACACGCGGCCAAGGGACTCGAGTTTCCGCACGTGTTCATAGTCGGTGTTGAAGAAGAACTGCTGCCGCACCGGTCCAGTATCGAGGAAGACAACGTGGAAGAGGAGCGGCGCCTGTTTTACGTTGCCATGACGCGGGCCAGGACCAGCCTTGCGATGTCACTGGCTGCACGGCGGCAGCGTTACGGGGAGACGGTGGAGATGCTGCCCAGCCGGTTCCTGGACGAACTGCCTGAGGATGACATCTTGTGGGAAACAGCCAACAAGCCGGTCAGCGAGGAAAAGCGCCTCTCGCAGGGTCAGGCCCACCTCGAACGCATCAAGGCGATGCTGGGTTAACACATCCCCTACACATGTAGGAGCGGCCGCCTGGCCGCGAACAATTGATGCTTGAGTATCATCAAGTGGGAGCGATTGCCAATCGCGAAATGTTTGGTTACTTGTATGATCGCGATTGGCAATCGCTCCCACGAGGTATACCTGGTAGCTAGTTCAAGGTATCCAGCGCTTTCTCAGGCCTGTTCACCGTAACGGCGCTAAACGACATGACTTTGTCGTTGCGGATGACCGACAGGCGGATCTTCTCGCCGGGCTTTTTGGCCGTGATGATCAGCAGCGCATCCTTGCCGTTGACGATGTCCTTGCCGTCAATAGCCACGATGATGTCACCGGGCTCGAGCCCCGCTTCATGAGCCGGGCTGTTGCGTACGATGCCGGTAATGATGACGCCGTCAGAGGATTCGATATCCAGCGACTGGGCCAGTCGCGGCGTCAGCGCATGGCCTTCGAAGCCAATCCAGCCGCGTATCGTCCGGCCGTGCTCGATCAGCTGCTGCATGACATCGCGTGCCATGCTGGTAGGTATGGCAAAGCCTATACCCTGCGAGCCACCGCTCTTGGAGAATATCGCGGTATTGATGCCGACCATGTTGCCGTGGGCATCGATGAGCGCGCCGCCCGAGTTGCCCGGGTTGATCGCCGCATCGGTCTGGATAAAGTTTTCGAACGTGTTGATGCCCAGCTGGTTGCGGCCTGTCGCACTGACGATACCCATGGTGACGGTCTGGCCTACGCCGAATGGATTGCCGATAGCCAGCACCACGTCGCCGATTTCAAGCTTGTCAGAGTTGCCGATGCGAATGGACGGCAGGTCGTCGAGTTCTATCTTTAACAGCGCGATATCCGTTTCGTTGTCGGTACCGATTACCTCAGCTGTAGCCGTGCGGCCATCCTTCAGCGAGACCTGGATGGAGTCGGCGCCGTTGATGACATGATGATTGGTCAGGACGTAGCCCTGCGGGCTGACGATTACCCCGGAGCCCAGGCTGTTTTCGGTTCTCTGCCGGTTTTGCTGTCCGTTGACGATCATGTCGCCAAAAAACTGTCGGAACAGCGGATCGTTGAAAAACGGATGGCTGCGCACGGTCACGACTTTTGTCGTGTTGATGTTGACGACCGCCGGGGCGGCGGCCTTGACGGCATGCGAGTAGGAAACCGGGCCGCTGGCCGGTACCCCGGCATCGGCCGCCTGGATGAGCTGAACAGTCTTTTCTACCTTTCTGTCAGTAATAAAGAGCGCCATCGCTGCTGCGACAAGGCTGGCGGTAATCAGGTAGGGGATTATTCGTGCTTGTCTCGTCATCAATTTGCAGGGCAGCTGACTGCCGTTGTTGTCGTCACTGCCGGAATATACAGGCAAATTGCCGTGATGCGGCAACTGTGAGATGTCATTTTGGCATCATACAATATTAGGATATAGTTATATAAGTGCGGATTAACATTTCTGACAAAAACCAGGTTGGATTTGCTATACTCCGCACGTTTTTTTGTTCGGCCATATTCCGGGCAAGCCGGATTTCAGGCCTGACAACCAGGAATTACGTTAACAGAGCGCCGGTTTTTTGCGGTTTTACAGCCGGCGTTACAGGGGAATTCAGTTTGCCCCGCACAGGGGTCAATTCAGAGGTAGGTCCATGAGTGATCAGAACATTGATAAGGGCAGGCGTCGCATGCTTACCCTGGCGACATCGGCCGTGGCTGCCGTGGGTGCCGGGTTTGCCATCACGCCTTTCGTATTAAGCATGACACCGAGCGCCAGGGCCAAAGCGGCGGGCGCACCGGTCGAGGTCGACATCAGTAAGCTGGATAAAGGCGTACTGCTTACGGTTGAATGGCGCGGTAAGCCCGTTTGGATCGTCAAGCGTACCCCGGAAATGATGGCCTCTATCGCGAAATCCAACGATTTCGTATCTGATCCGAACTCTGAAGTCGTTATGCAGCCGGCCTACGCACAGAATCTCGAGCGTGCCCAGGCCAGCCGCCCCGAAATTTCGGTCATGGTCGGCATCTGTACCCACCTTGGCTGTTCACCATTGGAAAAATTCGCCGTCGGACCTGCTTCCGATATGGGTGATGACTGGCTGGGCGGCTACTTCTGCCCCTGTCACGGTTCCAAGTTCGATATGGCGGGCCGGGTATACAAAAACGTGCCTGCGCCGACCAACCTGGAAATCCCCCCGTTCAAATACCTGAGTGAGTCACAGATATTGGTTGGTGTGGATCCTGAAGAGGGGGCAGCATAATGGAAAAGTTCGTAGCCTGGATTGACGACCGCTTCCCGTTGACGAAAGTCTGGGAAGAGCACATGGCGAAATATTACGCGCCAAAGAATTTCAACTTCTGGTACTACTTCGGTTCGCTGGCCATCCTGATGCTGGTCATGCAGATCGTGACCGGAATCTTCCTGACCATGCATTACAAGCCGGATGCGGAACTGGCGTATGCCTCCGTGGAGTACATCATGCGTGATGTGCCCTGGGGCTGGTTGATGCGCTACCTGCACGCGATCGGTGCCTCGATGTTCTTCATCGT
>JARFQC010000081.1 GCA_029287965.1 Arenicellales bacterium | reverse complement strand
TACGCGGCGGTACGAACTGCCGTAAACACTAGAGGAAAAGGAAATGGGCGTAGGTGGAATAGGAATTTGGCAATTGGTGATTGTACTGGTCATCGTACTATTGCTGTTTGGCGGCAAGAAACTGCGCAACCTGGGCGGCGACCTGGGTGCCGGTATTCGCGGCTTCAAGAAGTCCATGAATGACGAGGCCAATGCCGATCCGGAATCACTTGAAAACAAGGGAAACGGTGAAGTTATCGATGCCGAAGTAACCGAGGACCGCAAGGACAAGGTCTGAGTACAGGCCTGTCTGCGCTGCGCAGGGTAGCGAATCATGTTCGATGTAGGCATGTTCGAAATGGTCCTTATCGGCGTCATTGCACTGCTGATACTGGGGCCGGAACGCATGCCGGAGGCAGCGCGTGCTGCCGGTCGCTGGGCAGGCAAGGCGCGCCGCTTCATCACCGGCATAAAGCAGGACGTCAGCAGCCAGATGTCGATGGATGAGCTATCCGAATTGCGCCAGCTGCGCGATGACCTGGCGTCCGCCAAGACCGAATTGAACAAGTTCCAGCAGCAGGCCAACAGCACTCTCAACGAGGAAATCTCCATCACTGAACCTGAAGCCAAGTCCGGTGCAGCGATCGAAAGTCCTCCGTCTAAAGACACTGCGTCTAACAGCTAACACCCTATGAGCGAAGAAATCGCCGCCGGCGTTGACAAGGAAGAATCGTTCATTTCACACCTGATCGAGTTGCGCGACCGGCTGTTGCGGGCGGTCATCGTGGTGCTGATCGTATTCATCCCCTGTGCCATCTTCTCCGGCCGCCTGTTTACAGTGCTGGCGGCACCGATGCTGTCTGCGCTGAGCACCGATGGCACGATGATCTCCACCGAGGTGGCCGGTCCGTTCCTGGTGCCGCTCAAGTTTGCCTTTGCCCTGTCGATCGCGATTGCGATTCCCTACCTGCTGTACCAGATATGGTCATTCGTCGCACCCGGTCTGTACGAGAACGAGAAGCGCCTGGCCTTTCCGCTGCTACTGTCATCAACACTGCTGTTCTACTGCGGCGTGGCATTTGCCTACTTCGTTGTCTTTCCGATCATGTTTGCCTTTTTTCCCAGCGTGGCGCCGATGGGGATCGAGGTTACGCCCGACATCAATCATTACCTCGGATTTGTCCTGAAACTTTTCTTCGCCTTTGGTATCGCATTCGAGGTACCTATTGCCACCATTCTGGTGATCAAGGCCGGCATCACAACGCGGGAAAAGCTGGCAGCTAAGCGTCGTTACGTCGTGCTCGGCGCTTTCGTACTCGGCATGCTGCTGACGCCGCCGGACATCTTTTCCCAGAGCATGCTGGCTCTGCCTATGTGGCTGCTGTTCGAAACGGGGCTGTTCATGTCACGCTATTTCGGCCCGAGCAAGGACGAGGAAGAAGAGCGCGAAGAGGATAGCGAAAACGACTATGAAGCACCGGCAGCCCAAGGTGCAACAGCCGGGGCGGCCCATGTCGGTGGAACGGTAGCAGGCAGCAACGATGCCTTCACAGAAGACCTCGGGGACCTGGACGACGAAGAATACTACTACGACGATGATGACGAAGAGACAGAACAGGAAATAGAAGATCAGCCAGAAAAAGAATCTGAACAAGATACTGACCAGGGCTCCGTTCAGGGCACAGATCAGGACACGGATCAGGACACGGAAGAAGACCTGGATGCATTGGCCCGTGAGCTGGATGAACTCGAGGACATCTCATCATGGACTGGACAGTCCGACCAGGCCGATAAGAGCACCGATGCGGACAACGATCCGGACAAAAAGGGCGACTAACACGCAGCAGCGGCCGGCTGGTGGCCCCGCTTGTACGAGATACTCAGCGAGAGTTCTGCCTGCGCCAGGCTGAAGGACTGCTGCCCGACCAGCGGTAAAACGCCCGCGAAAATACGCTTGGATCCGAATAACCGAGCAGGGTCGAGATCTTGATCAGCGTCATCCTGCTTTCTGCGAGCAGATGCATGGCCAGTTCATAGCGTACCTGCCCCATTAAAGCCCTCAACGTGGTGCCTCTGTCACTGAGCCGGCGGTTCAGCGTGCGCGGCTGCATCGACATCAGGCCTGCCACGAGTTCAACCGAGCAACGCTGGGAAACAATCATGGGACGCAGGACAGCACGAATCTGCTCAACCAGGTCCAGGTGCAGATCGGATTCGACCGCTGTCAGATGTGCGAGCGATGCTTGATATTGCGCCTCATCCGCACCGGGTAGCGCTTTATCCAGCCAGTGACTGTCGAAGACGATGACATTCTCGTCTGCATCGAAAACCACCTTCGCGTTGAACATTTTTTTATAGGGTTGGATATCGGCTGGTCGGGAGTGGGTAAAGCGGACCTCGTTGATATTGAATGTGTCACCACACATCGCATGCAGCAACTGATTAATAATGCTCAGGGATGTGTTGTAAATCTGCCGGGATCCTGAGCGCACCGGCACATAGATTGAATAGCCCAGTTCCGCGATGCCATGACCCGATGACAACGTCGCGACGCCCCCGCGGTCATTAGTGCAGATATGCAGAATCATGCCCTGCAGTGCCTCCCCGACGGTGGGTGCGTAGCGGGCCAGGTCGCCGAAATCACCCAGACTCTCCAGTGATGATGCCTGACCGACCAGCAAGCCGAAATGCGCGATGCCGGTACGCTTGACGCAGAGTTCGAGTAGATGGCCTGTATCATCGAATGAAAGGCTGTTCTCAGGATCAGTAAATATCGCAGGATCTATCCCTGCCTGAGAAATCAACTCGTCACCGTTAACGTCCTGTTCTTCCAGCAGTGCCGGTATAGCTGCAACAGGGCCAATGCGCACAGCACCGGATCTTGGCCCGTAAAAAAACTTAACTCTTTGATGCACATCAACTCCTCTGAGCAGGTTTGTCGTAAACTATCAAGAATTCCACAGTAAAATATAGGATATTTGTTCGCGCTAGTGAAAACGAATTATTCCATGAACATGCATTTTCCGGAGACCTGCGAATGATAATAAAAATTATCAAACCGGCTTTACTGGCCGTGATAGCACTGGCCGTCTTTTCACAACCCGCACAAGCTTGGAACAACGATCTGACGCTCTATCTCTGGGGTGCGAGCCTGTCCGGCAAGGCAACCCTGGGGCAGAAAACCATCCCCGAACAGCCGATCGAAGCAGACTTCGACGATCTTTTCGACAAGCTGGATGCGGGCTTCCAGGCACACTACGAGGGTAAAGGCGAGCGCTGGGGCCTTGGTCTCGACTTCACCTATCTGAAGCTCAGCGATACCAACGACGCCAACGTAAGCAGCACGGTGAAGGCGAACCTGTCCGAACTATTCGCCATTTATCGGGCCAGTGATGCATTCGACGTACTTGCCGGGGCGCGTTTCACAGGTCTCGACATGTCGTTGGAAACACCGGGCCAGGCCGATGCGGAGGGCGACCGTAGCCTGACTGACTTCATCATCGGCGGCAGGGCAATGCTGCCACTGTCAGAGTCGTGGAGACTGGGTCTGCGGGCGGACGTTGGTACCGGCGACACGGACCTGACGTGGAACGCCATCGTAGGACTTGACTGGCACGTATCAAAGTTAATCGCCTTACGCGGCGGCTACCGCTGGCTGGACTATAAGCTCGAGCAGGACGATGCGCCGATCGAGGCTGAGCTCGACATACTGATGGACGGGCCTTTTCTTGGTATCGCTTTCTTGTGGTGAGGGAGCAAGTATTGAATACATCGGCAAGCAGGTGAACGTGTATTGATCCAGACCAATGTCACACCTGTCTGCATAGTGGAAAACGAAGGTTAATGCCGTTAACGGCAGCTATCTGCAAGGAGATTCCCATGACTAACTACATCATCCGATCATTTGCATCGTTACTCGCCATCCCGGCGATGCTGGCCATGCCCGTACTCGCGGACACGCAACAGGCGATCGATCCGGCCGCGG
>JARFQC010000076.1 GCA_029287965.1 Arenicellales bacterium | reverse complement strand
CATGTAACGTCCGAGACTGCCGTCAATGGTCTGCCTGGGCCGGCACTGGAGCAGGCTGCAGCAGAGGCCTCCAGCCGGGAGCTCGACGGCTGGGTCTTCACCCTCAAGGCACCGTCCTACATCCCGTTCATCATGTTCTGCGAAGTCCGGGAACTGCGCCAGCAGATTTACGAAGCTTACGTGACAAGGGCCAGTGATGTGGGCCCGCATGCAGGGCAGCAGGACAACGCCCCGGTCATCGATGAAATACTTGCCCTGCGCCGCGAAAGCGCAGACCTGCTCGGCTTCGAGGATTATGTCGCCTACGCCCTGGAATCACGCATGGCCCAGGACAGCGACGAAGTGCTGGACTTCCTCAACAAGCTTGCCGCCCGGTCACTCCCCGCCGCCAGCAAGGAGTTCGACGAACTGCAAGCCTACGCCAGCGAACATGGTGCCGGTCAGCTGGAGGCCTGGGACGTACCGTTCTGGTCAGAAAAACTGCGTCAGCAGAAGTACGCCATTTCCCAGGAAGACCTGCGTCCATGGTTTCCGCTCGACAAGGTGCTTGCCGGCCTGTTCGACGTGGCGCAACGCCTGTACGGACTCAATATCCGTGAGCACCATGACGCATCTGTCTGGCATGAAGATGTGCGCTACTTCGTCATTCACGACAACGCGGGGCAGTGCCGTGGCCGGTTCTTCCTGGACCTGTATGCGCGCAAGGGCAAACGCGGCGGGGCATGGATGGGTGACGGCATCAGCCGTAAGCGCATCGACAAACACGTCCAGGCACCGCTGGCATGGCTGGTGACCAACTTCAGTCCTCCGCTGGGCGACCGGCCTTCACTGCTGACCCACGATGAAGTCATAACCCTGTTCCATGAATTCGGCCACGGCCTGCATCACATGCTGACCCGCATAGATTACCCGGCCGTAGCCGGCATCAACGGCGTGCCCGGGGATGCCGTCGAACTGCCCAGCCAGATGATGGAAAACTGGTGCTGGCAGAACGAGGTGCTGGAGATGATCTCCGGCCACGTGGAGACCGGCGAACCATTACCGGCTGAAATGGTCGATCGCCTGCAGGCGGCCAGGGATTTTCAGGCCGGCATGCAGCTGCTACGGCAAATCGAATTCGCCCTGTTCGACATGCACATACACCAGGGCCGGGAAGCCGTTTCGGTACAATCCGTGCTGGACGACATACGCCGCGAAACCGCCGTCGTCATGCCGCCGCCTTTCAATCGCTTTCAGAACAGCTTTTCGCACATCTTTGCCGGCGGATACGCATCCGGCTATTACAGCTACAGCTGGGCAGAAGTGCTGTCTGCCGATGCCTTCAGCCTGTTCGAGGAAAACGGCATTTTCGATCACGCGACCGGCCGGGCCTTCATGGAAAATATTCTTGAACAGGGTGGCAGTCGTGAGCCTATGGAGCTGTTCGTGGCTTTTCGTGGCCGCGAGCCTGAAATTGATGCCTTCCTGCGCCACCGGGGACTCGCTGCCTGAGCATCGCCCCGGCATTAAATCATATTCTGCTGTAAGAAATTCCGCCAAGCCCATGATTTAATGGCATGAACCGCGCAATCTGCACTATACTGGCAGAGGAGGGTGAGGTTGAAAGCAAGCGAGGAGACATGCATGCAGTACAAATCTAGATTTGCCGTCGCAACACCGCTGATCGCAGGCTGCCTGCTTGTGCTCGGCAGCGGGCCCGCGCAGGCTGAAAAGCTCTACAAGCTGGTTGATGAACAAGGCAATGTAACCTATTCCGACAGCAAGCCTGAAAATGTGGCGGGTGAGATCGAAGAGCAGGATGCCAGCCTGCCCGAGGTCGAGGCTGAAACCGACCTGGACACCCTCGCAGAAGACACACCAATCATGTTTTATTCGGTTCCGGAGTGTGCGGCCTGTGATATGGTCAGAACATACCTGGGTAATGCAGGCATGCCCTTCACCGAGGTGGACGTTGCCGATGATTACGATGCCCAGCAGAGCATGAAAAAAGATGTCGGCAACCTGAATGTACCGACCGTATCTGTAGGCGGCCGCTCCCTGCCAGGCTTTAACGCCTCCGCACTGGACACGATACTGGACGTCGCCGGCTACCCGGTCGGTGGTACCCCGGCGGTAAGTCCAGCCACTGCAAGCGATACAGATGCAGCCGGCAGTGAAACCGACGAGGCCGCAGCGGATAACGAGGACGACGTGGTGGATGACCTCGCTGACGACCTGAAAGAAGATTTACAGGAAGACATCGAAAACGACAACGGAGATCAAACGGACGCTGATAACTGAAACAGAAAAAGATCGGGCAGCCAATAAAAACACATTTCAGCCCGGCAGCCGCCAGCGAGTCACTTGACCGCCCGGCAGGCAAGTCATACATGCAACGTTTTCGTAATAGCTCCTGATGGGCATGCTCCGCTTCAAGCGCAGGATGTCGCTTGCATGTATTGCGTTCCACCGGAGAAATTATGAGCAAGAAGCCAGACCGCACACCGCAATGCAGGGACGTTATCAACCTTGTTCCGGAGCCTTTTGTGCTGATCGACAGCAACTACCAGATCGTTGCTGCCAACCGGAACTACTGCGAAAAGTACGACATGGACGAGTCAGAAGTCGTCGGCAACTTCTGCTACAAGGTATCCCACCACACCGACGAACCATGCCACCTGCATGGAGAACACTGTCCGCTCAGAACGGTTTTTGACACCGGCCAGGAAACAGAGGTCATCCACGAGCACTTCGACAAGAAAGGCCGCTCCGAACACGTACAACTGCGTGCCCAGCCCATCCTTGATGACGACGGTGAGGTCATGTACATGGCTGAATCCATTTACTGCCTGGACGATCGCAGTGCTGACGAACACCGCCTGATTGGCCGCTCGCCGGTCATGATGCACCTTGTCAGCCTGCTGCAGCGCGTCGCTCCGACGCGCACTACGGTGCTGCTGCATGGCGAGAGCGGCACCGGCAAGGAGAAGGTCGCAGAGTATGTGCATCACTTTTCAAACTGCCATGAAGGGCCGTACATCATTGTGGACAGCTCCACGCTCGGCGAACAATTGATCGAGAGCGAATTGTTCGGTCACGAGAAAGGCGCCTTTACCGGCGCAACCGGGCGCAAAACGGGCCTGATGGAAGCCGCCGACAAGGGCACATTGTTTATTGATGAAATATCTGAACTGCCCCTGCCGTTGCAGACCAAGCTGCTGCGTTTCCTGGAAACGGGGACCTACCGGCCCGTAGGCGGCACGGACTACAAGTCGGTTGACGTGCGCATTATTGCTGCAACCAACAAGAACCTGCGCAAGATGGTCGAGGAAGGCGAATTCCGCAATGATCTCTTCTTCCGTCTTACTGCCTTCCCGGTCGATATACCGCCGCTGCGTGAGCGCAAAGACGACATTCCGGCTCTGGCAGAACATTTCCTGCTGCAGTTCGAAGGCGGCGAGAACCAATTGCCGTTGTCGCAGGAAGTCATCGAAGCGCTGCTGATGTACGACTATCCCGGCAATGTACGCGAACTGCGCAACATCCTCGAGCGGGCCAGCATACTCGCCACCAATACGTCGATTTCAGTCGATCACATGATCTTTGAGCAGTTCACCTACATTGATGCCAAATCGGAAGTCGTGGTACGCGCACCGGACAGTGACGAACTGGCGCGCGATGACAGTTACCTGCTGAGCAAGGGCCAGCAGCGCCTGGATCGCAACCAGATCCTCAATGCATTGCGCACCTGCAACGGCAACCGTGTACGCGCCGCCACGATGCTCGGTGTCAGTGAGCGGACCATGTATCGCTACGTCAGGAAGATGCGCGAAGAAATGGAAACTAGCACCTGACCCTGAACCCTGCCGGCATTCCCTAGACAGCCGCATAGCGCGTACAATGCGGATCATCCGAACGTCGGGAACTGAACATGAACAAGCTGGCTATACTGCTCGCGCTGCTGCTCTGCGCACCCGCATGGGGTTCTGGCAGCGTCTTTCAGAAAACCTTTGATGCACCGCTGGCAGCAACTTACCAACACGTATACGAGCAACTCGAGGCACGCCGATTCTTTGTTGTATTCGAGCCGAATATAGGCAAAAACCTGGCAGGATTGTCACAACGCTGGGGTGATGACTATAATCGCAGCGATCTGTCCGGTATTCGCAGCATGGTCTTCTGCAATGCCTGGTACGCGAACGCCGTGGGAAATGCCGATCCAGCCATGCTTGCATTGTGCCCCATGCACGTAACACTGTTCGAGAAAGACGACCGTACGACAGTATTGTTCGCCCGACCGACAGTCATTGCTGCAGATTCACCCGCCGCCAAGGTCGCGGCAGAAATCGAATCCCAGGTGATCGAAGCACTTGAACAGGCCATGCCTGTACCCGCTACTACAGGTACCGGTCGCCCAGAATAATCATTTTCACGTAACACTCTTTACCCCAGGAACACGAACATGCAGACATGCAAGGTTGCCCTGCTTCAGCTATTCATCGGCATCATCGTCATAGCCGCTCTGGTACTGATCAATTTCGATTTTCTTTACGAGTTCTATATCGCCAACCAGGAAACCATGGTGGGCATTATTATCAACTCGTTCATCCTGCTGCTGTTCATTGCCGGGTTGCTGAGTATCATACGTGCGCTGGGGTACTATGCCGCACAGGAAAAGTCCCTGCGCG
>JARFQC010000005.1 GCA_029287965.1 Arenicellales bacterium | reverse complement strand
GGCAAATCTGATCTGGCTAGCCGGATGAGTGATATCGTACTAGACATGCGTTTGAAAAAACGTGTCGGACAAATGCCGCCGGTAAGCATCTTGTTTCTTCATCGCAAGATCGGCGGACTGTACCTGTTACTATCCCGGCTGAAGTCGCGATTGCCTGTGCGTGAACTGGTTTCATATGCAGACATAGTTCCGGCCTGAGATTTATCCAGCTCGCAAAGTAGCTGTCTGAAAACCTCCCTGATTGAAAAACGAAAAGATTTCTATAACAAGTTGTGACCAACACTCGAATCTGACGCTGGAGTTGATTGCCTCCCAGTTCACCGGCTGAAGTCTTTGACAGGTATATTTGCGAATTTCAATGACCCAGGCTTCATTGCTGAATGACCCACCACGGATGTGCTTGATGCTCGTGGAGCAAGCAGTAGTTTATACCCGCCTCAGTACCTCGTTAGCAGACTGCCTGTGATACTGACGAAATGCGAGTAAACCAACGACGGTAATCAACAGTGTACCTGCAACAATGCTCAGAAGCAGTGAAGACAGGTGTAACTGGTATGGAATGTTCATCAGCCAGTGCGAGATGCTGAAGCCGGTCAGGTTGGCGGCGAGTGAGGCGATGATGCTGGACATCAGGCCGATGAAGACGAACTCGACCATCAGGATGTTGCGCAGCTGTCGGCGGCTGGCGCCGAAGGTTTTCATGATGGCGTTGTCGCGCATACGCTCGTCATGGGTCGACTGCATGGTGGCGAACATGACCAGCAGGCCGGCCATGATCGTGAACAGGAAGACGAACTCGATCACCAGCGTGACCTGGTCCATGATGCCGCGTACCTGGTTGATCATCTGGCCGACGTCGATAATCGTCAGGTTGCGGAATTCGCGGATCAACCGGTTGAGGAAGGCCTTGTCCTCGGCTGCGATATAAAAACTTGAGATATACGTGGCGGGGAAATCGGCCAACGCAGCCGGTGGCATGATGGCGTAGAAATTGGGCTGGAAGGTTCCCCAGTTGATCTTGCGCAGGCTGCTGACAGTCGCCTGTATTTCTTCACCGGCGCTGAGGAACACCAGCTTATCGCCAACCTTGATGCCCATGCGACGCGCGAGTCCTTCGTCAAAGGATATCTGGTCGATGTTCCTGGTATTGCTGTCCCACCAGCTGCCTTCGACAATCTCGTTGCCCCGCTGCAGGGTGCTGCCCCATGACAGGTTGAAGACACGCGTGGCCAGTCGCTGGGTCTGCGGGTCGTCATAGTCCCCGGCAGCGACGGGTCGTCCATTGACCGATTTGAGGCGGCCGCGGACCATCGGGTAGAAGCTTGGGGTTTCTATTCCCTGTTCATCGAAATAGCTTGTTATCGCATTGACCTGTTCCGGCTGGATGTTGATGACGAACTGGTTGGGTGTGCCTTCAGGCAGCGTCTGCGTCCAGTCATTCAGCAGGTCGGCGCGCACCAGCACAAGCAGGATGATGGCCATCATGCCGACGCCGAAGCCGACGGCCTCGGTCAGCGTGTTGAAGCGGCGCCGCGTCAGGTAGGTCAGGCCGATGCGCAGGGTAACGTTGGCATGCGACTTGAGCCGGTCGATCAGCAGCAACAGCAACAGGGCGATGCCGGCAAGTATCGCCACGGTTGCGACCAGGCCGACAAGGAAGAGCGATGCCAGTTTCAGGTCGCCGGCCTGCCAGAGTATCAGCAGCGGGGAGATCACTGCTGCCGGCAGGTAGTACTTGAATGACATGCCGCGATGAGTCGGAGTATCAGTGCGCAGGACCTGGCCGGGTGGCACGGACTTGAGCCGGTAAAGCGGTGGCAGCGCAAAGCTGAAGATCAGCAGCATGCCGGTGGCAAAGCCGGGGCCGGCTGCAGCAAGTTTGATCGGCGGCAGCTCGGTAATGATCAGTTGGCTGAACAGGCCCGCCATGACCAGGTGCCCGAGGTAGCCCAGCATAACGCCGGCCAGGCAGGCCACGCTGCCGAGCATGGCGAGCTGGAATACATACAGCGTCAGAATGTCGTTCTGGCGTGCACCGAAGGTTCGCATCAGTGCGCTGGTCGAGCGATGCCGCCGGGCGAACCGTTGCGCCGAGATGGCAATGGCGACGGCGGATATAAGCACAGCAATCAAGGCAGTCAGGCCGAGAAAGCGTTCCGCTCTTTCCAGGGCGACGTTGAGTTCAGGGCGGGCATCGCGGACGCCAAGCAGGCTGTCGCCCTGGCGCAGGTTGTTTTTGAGATAGGCATTCAGGCCTTCCACGGCTTCCGCGCTGCCGGCATAGAGCTGCCGGTATTCGACGCGACTGCCGGGTATGACGAGGCCGGTCTTGGCGACGTCTGCCTGGTTGAAGAGTAACCGCGGTGCCGTGTTGAAGATGTTGCCGGAGAAGTCTGGCTCAGAGATGAGGATGCGGGTCACCGTCAGCGAGGCTTCGCCCAGTTCGACAGCGTCACCGATATCTATGGCCAGCGCATTGAGCAGGCGTGAATCCAGCCACGCTTCGCCGGATGCAGGGATATCACGGGTTGCCTCGCCCTCCGTGTAGGCCTGTGTCGAAGTGAGCAGGGTGCCGCGCAGCGGGTAGGCCGCATCCACGGCCTTGATGGATGACAGGCTGCTCGAATCACCCGCCAGTACAACACTGGCGAAGCTGGTGATATTGGCTACGGCTATACCCAGCCGGTCGGCTTGCTGATGCCAGGCCGGGTCTGCCGGCGTGGAGGACTTGACCAGCAGGTCTGCAGCAATCAACTCGCCCGACTGGTGCTGCATGGCATCCGCAACACGCTGGGTGATGAAGCCGACCGATGTCATGCTGGCAACGGCGATCAGCAGTGCGATGACCAGCAGGTTCAGTTCGCCACTGCGTAATTCACGCCAAAGCAGCCTGCCGGCGATATGACGTGTATGCATCATAGCAGCCGCCCGGCTTCCAACTGGTGGACCTCGTCGCAACGATCGGCCAGCCGGTTGTCATGCGTCACCAGCACCAGTGTCGTGCTGCGTTCGGCATTCATCGCGAACAGCAGATCCATGATGTGTTCGCCGGTGCGTTGATCGAGGTTGCCGGTCGGTTCGTCGGCAAACAGCAGCGAAGGCCGGGTCGCATAGGCACGGGCAATAGCGACGCGCTGCTGCTCGCCGCCCGAGAGCTGCCCCGGGTAGTGGGCGATGCGGGGTTCCAGGCCCACTTCGCTGAGTATCTCCAGCGCATGGCTGCGGGCGTCATCCCGTCCGGCCAGTTCAAGTGGCAGCATCACGTTCTCGAGTGCATTGAGCGAATGGACAAGCTGAAAGGACTGGAAAACGAAGCCCACGCGCCCTGCACGCAGGCCTGCACGGCCGTCTTCATCAAGTTGCTGCAGCGATTCACCCTGCATGATGACACTGCCTTCGCTGGGTGTATCCAGGCCCGCCAGCAACGAGAGCAGGGTGGATTTACCGGAACCGGAACTGCCGGTGATGGCGACCGATGACCCTGGCTGGATACTAAGGTTGACAGAAGATAGGATGTTGATGCGTCCTTCCGGCGCTACCACTTGCTTACCCAGGTCGATCGCCTGCAGAATCGGGTCCATGTTTGTTCCTTTAAACAGAATGTTGTTACTTGTACTCGCGCTGTGCCTGTCGCTGCCAGCGGTCCGTCCCGCCAGTGCAGCGGAGCCGGTGATACTCATCCTCGGTGACAGCCTGAGTGCCGCCTACGGCATGGGCCTGGATGAATCGTGGCCGGCATTATTGCAGGGACGGCTTGCTAAGCATAACCCTTCTTACCGGGTAATAAACGCCAGTATCAGTGGTGATACCAGCAGGACCGCCTTGACCCGGCTGGCCAGAAAACAGGATCAGTACCGGCCTGAACTATGCCTGGTGGAACTTGGTGGCAACGACGGGCTGCAGGGACTGCCGGCCGCCGAGTTAAAGGCGAACCTGGAAGAAATCATCTCGCTGTGCCGGCGCACGGCCAGGCATGTGCTGCTGTTCGAAATCCAGATCCCGATGAATTACGGGCCGGTCTATCGTGACAGCCTGATGGCGGTCTACTCGGGTCTCGGCGACAGGGAAGATGTCAGCCTGGTACCGTTCTTCCTGCAAGGCGTTTACGGTGAGCCCGGCATGATGCAGGCCGATGGCATCCACCCGTCGGCAATGGCGCAGCCGTATTTGCTGGATAATGTGTGGCCTCATCTCGAACCTGTTCTGTAGCAGCGGTCGTCGGCCTCGATTCTTTTTTTTTAGCTTTTGACGTTGCTTCACGAAAACCATTCGCGGCCGACGACCGCTCCTACAATAAACCTGGGTGGCTGGATCAGTCGTAGGAGCGACGGCCTCGGTAACTGCTCCATGCGTTACTCTACCTCCTGCATCCATGCAGTCGTCGTCGCGATTGTATTGGTACGGTGCTATTTATCGCGACGAGGCCGTCGCTCCTGCATTTAAACCATCTATTTGTGATTGGTAATGTGGGAGCGATCATCGATCGCGAATCGGATAACTTAGATGCTGATATGGATATATCGCGATAGGCTATCGCTCCCACATTTATTCATATCACCGGCAAGGTTTGGTGGGAGCGATTGCCAATCGCGATAACACTTTCTAGCGCCCGAACACCTTGTTCAGCAATGCCATGCGCATGTAAAGGCCGTTGCGCACCTGGGGGAAATAGCGCGCGCGTGGGTCGTGATCGACGACGTAGGGAATTTCTTCATTACGTGGCAGCGGGTGCAGGATGATGGACTTCTCGCGCATGGTGTCGACGATGTCCTGGCTCAGCACGTACTTGCCCTGAACCGCTTCGAACTCGCGCGGGTCATCGAAGTATTCCTTTTGCAGCCGCGTGGAGTAGACCACGTCTGCGTGCGGGGCCACTGCAGCGAGGCTGTCACTCTGGTTGTAGTCGATGCCGTGTTTTTCAAGGTAGTCGAGCAGCCCCTGTGGCATCGAGATGGACGGTGGTGCAACCAGGCAGATCTTGCCGATCGGATACTTGGCCAGCATGTAGGCCAGTGAATGCACGGTGCGGCCGTTTTTCAGGTCGCCGACCAGGGTGATGTTCAGGCCTTCGAAGCTGCCGAACTCACGGCGAATGGTGTACATGTCGAGCAGGGACTGGGTCGGGTGCTGGCCGGGACCGTCACCGGCGTTTATAACGGGCACGGGACTGACGCGGGCAGCCCGCTTGGCGCCGCCTTCCTTGTGGTAGCGCAGGATGATCACGTCACCGTAGTTGGCGACCGTCTGGATAGTGTCTTCCAGGCTTTCACCCTTGGCATGGGAGGAGAACTCCATGGCATTTTCGGTCGAGACGTAGCTGCCGCCCAGGCGTGACATCGCAGTTTCAAATGATAGCCGGGTGCGCGTCGATGGCTGGTAGAAGAGCACCACCATGACCTTGTCCTTGAGCGTATCTGTCACGCCCCGGTGTTTGACAAGCGTCTCCATGGCGTCGGCCTGGTTGAACAATTCATCAAGGTCGTTGCGGCTGAACTGCTGTGATTCAGTAATATGGAAAATTTCGTCCATCTGGCTGCTCATGATTGGTGATATGTAGTCATCATCGGCTGGCGCAAAGATAGCAGATATCACGCATCAAGTGGCCGGGATGTTCAGTATCCAATCGTCATCGCTGTGGTAACATCCGGCCGATTCCGCACACAAACCGGATTACCGCTTTTCCCTGCACCTACCAGGCAACGATCCATGGCATACCTATTCCGTCTCGGGACGACTTTATTTCAACTGGCCGTTGCGGCCGCCACCCTGTTTCTCATGTCAGCACCGATCAGTGGTATGGCTGACGAGGCGGAGAGCAACCGGCCCAGGATTGGGCTTGTGCTCAGCGGTGGTGGCGCACGTGGTGTCGCGCATATCGGTGTCATCAGGGAACTGGAACGCCAGCGTATTCCTGTCGATATGATTGCCGGCACCAGCATGGGTGCGATCGTGGGTGGCTTGTATGCTTCCGGCATGAACGCGGCACAGCTCGAGGAAGCGTACCTGAGCATCGACTGGACGAATGTACTCAGTGATGCGCCGCCCCGTAAAGAATTGTCCATGCGGCGCAAGTTCGATGAGGCTGTTTTCCAGGTCGATAAAAGCGTCGGCTTCAAGGATGGCAAGGTCCAGGTGCCGGCGGGACTGATCAGGGGCCAGAAACTTGAACTGGAACTGCAGCGTCTGCTGCTGCCGGTTGCCGACACGAAGGATTTCAGCCAGTTACCCATCCCGTTCAAGGCCGTGGCGTCGGATATCGTCAGCAGCGAGACGGTGGTACTGGGCAAAGGCAGCCTGGCACAGGCGCTGCGTGCCAGCATGGCCGTGCCCGGCGTGTTCACGCCGGTGGAACTCGACGACCGGCTGCTGGTCGACGGCGGCATCAACAACAACATGCCGGTCGATGTCGTCAGGGCCATGGGTGCCGATATCATTATTGCCGTGGACATCAGCAGTCCGCTGCTGAAGGAAGACGAACTTAGTTCGGCGCTGGATATCGTCACCCAGTTGACCAACATCATGGTCTACCGGAACACGGAGGCCCAGGTCAAGCAGCTAGGCGAGAATGATCTGCTCATCAAACCGGAATTGAAAGGCTTTTCACCCGGCGACTTTGTCGGTGCCATGAAACTTATTCCACTCGGTGAAGCGGCAACACGCGAGTACACGGACAAGCTGGCATCCCTTGCGCTGCCCATGGGGGATGGCAGCATCGCAGTGGCCCGGGCCGATGGCGTAAGCAGGCCGATTATCGAATACATCGAGGTTGATAACGATTCGAACGTCGATGATGAATTCCTGCGCGGCAAGCTGCGTCAGCAGGTCGGCGAGCCACTGGACCTGGAGGCACTGGAACAAGACATCGGCAGGATATACGGCCTCGACACTTTCGACAGTGTCCAGTACCGGCTTGATGAGCAGGGCAACCGGACCGGCATCGTACTTGTCGCACGCGAGAAGGCCTGGGGACCCAACTACCTGCAATTCGGCTTGAGCCTGTCGAGTGATCTATCGAACGACAACAATCTGTCGATTCGATTTGGTCTGACCAGCATGCCGCTCAACCGGCTCAATGGCGAATGGCGCAGCATCCTCGCTCTGGGTGAAGAGCCGGGCATAGAAACGGAACTGTATCAGCCGCTCGGAGTCGGCTCGCCGTGGTTCGTCGTGCCCAAAGGCTTCCTGGTCAACAACCGGTTCAATGTGATCAAGGACGGTAACATCCTCGCAGAAACCCGCGTATTGCGTGTCGGCGGCTCGCTGGCGCTGGGGCGTGAATTCGGCAGCCTGGGCGATGCAAGGCTCGGTTATCGGCGCTACTACGGTGATACCAAGGTCACTATCGGTGATCCGTCGATACCGGATGACAACGTGGATGGAGGCGAATTATATTTTGTCGGCCGCCATGATTCACTCGACAGTATATTCTTCCCGCGTTATGGACTGCGTGGCAGGCTCGACCTGATCGGTTCGCGCGAATCGCTCGGGGCAGACAATGATTTCGACCAGGTGGCCGCCGACCTGTTTGGTGCGCATACCTGGGGCAAGCATACCCTGCAGCTGGCAGCGCGAGTCGAGACCACCTACAACGGCCAGGCCCCGATCCAGAATTTCTTCCGTCTTGGCGGCCTGTTCGAATTGCCTGGTTACACGGACAACCAGCTGGCGGCGCAGAATGCAGCATTGCTGAGAGCCGGCTACCTGAGGGTTATAAACCCGGTCCTGTCGATGCCGGCCTACCTGGGCGGCACGCTTCAGTATGGCGATGTCTTCGAGGACAGAAAAACGATCAGCTTCGATGAGCTGCAATTTGCCGCAGCCGTATATATCGGACTGGAAACTTTCCTCGGTCCCGTCTATGCCGGTTATGGTGTTGCGGAGAGTGGCAACAACAGCATTTACCTGCGTATCGGCGGCATACTGTAAGGCGTTGTTTGATGTACAAGCCAGGCCTGTCTGCATGTTAATATGTTTATAGGAGGCCATACATGAAAAACATCCTCGTACCCGTAGATTTTTCTCCCGTCACAATGACCGTCCTGAAACAGGCCGAGAATGTTTCAAAGTGCATGGGCGGCAAGATCTGGCTGATCCACGTCGCGGCACCGGATCCCGATTTCATCGGCCTTAACATCGGACCTCAACACGTCCGTGACTGGCGTGCCGAGCAGCTGCGTGAAGAGCATCGCGGCATTCAGAAGATGGCCATCGAGCTGGAAGAGCGGGGCACAGACGTCACACCTATCCTGGTCCAGGGTCCCAGCATACAGACCATACTCAACGAGGCCGACAAGCTGAATGTCGATATGATCATCATGGGTTCGCATGGCCACGGTGCACTCTACAGCGTGCTCGTCGGCAGCGTCTGTGAAGGTATCCTGCATAAGGCAAAGTGCCCGGTTATGATCGTGCCGGCAGAAATGCCTGACTAGGCATCCGCCACGATCCGGCCCGTGGCCGGAATACATAATGTTTGAAATAAATTACACGCTGACCATAGGCGCAATCCTTATCGGACTGGCGAGCAGCATCCATTGCGTCGGCATGTGCGGCGGCATCATCGGCGCATTATCCTACAGCCTGCCCCCCGAGACGCGCGACAACAACCTGAAGCGCTTCGGCTACGTGACGGCGTACAACCTGGGGCGGCTGTTCAGTTATGCTGTCATGGGGATGCTGGCCGGGCTGCTCGGAGCCGAAGTTTTCGGGCTGGTCGGCTCGGGCAGTGGACACTTTGTAATGCGCCTGCTGGCAGCCCTGCTGAT